>CAYXPO010000019.1:1096-13352 GCA_964466925.1 uncultured Nitrospirales bacterium | reverse complement strand
GGCCCCAGGAATATGTTCTTCCTTTGCGCATCCGTTCCCCTGTGGGCGGTCTTTTCGGCGGCCGGCCTTATTCCTGTCCTGGCGGTCATCGTCGCCCATCACGTTCCGCGGGAGGTGCATCGTTTTCTTTCCTTTCGCAATCTGATCGCCGGCCCTTTGGTGGTGGCCCTGACCGGACTATTTCTCATGTCCAACAATGCCCGCATTACACAAGGGTTCCTGTGGAATTTCCGGGTGGACTGGCTGCTGCTGTTTGGGTTCTATGTTGTTGAGTTTGGCGCATATGCGGCCGTGCGAGCCTGCATCGCCACCGAAGGAATCCGCCGGAACGACACGGCCCTGTTTTGGACCGCGGTTGCCTCCCTGGCCATCATTCCCCTATACCATTTCGGCATGGCCAATGATTTCGTCAACAAAGCCTCCACCCCCGCTTTGTTTATGCTCGCCTTGGGTCTCGGTCAAGCCGTCTTGCATGCGCGCCCGGGCTTTTCATTGGTGGCGGCGCGGATTCTTGTGGTTCTGTTATGCCTTGGGGCCATGGGCAGTCTCTCCGGCTTGGCGGGTTCGGCGCGCATGGGCGTCCAGTTTAACCGGTCCTCCGCGCTTGAAAACGCCCTCCATTGCGACCAATTGATTCAGCGTTTCCGGGATGAAGCGCCGTACATGGGGTCTACCAGCACTTTTTTTTGGAAATACCTGGCCAAACCCGTGACCGTACACCAGGGCGCGGCAAATTCTCCGGCATTCGTTCAAGGCCAAAGTTGACGGAATACATTGTACCCGGATATACTTTGACATGAGTTGAAGGAGTAAATTATTCTGCGCATTTTTTTAGTTAACGTAGGGTTGCGGCCTCCGCTTTATCCGCTTGTCACCCCCCCGATGGGGTTGTTGTATTTAGCGGCGTATCTTCGGTCGAAATTTGACGCCTCCATATACATCCTGAACCAGCGGCTGGAGAATTGTCCGCCGGAGGAAGTCGTCCGCCGCGCCGTGGAATTCAATGCGGATATCGTGGGGTTTTCCGTCATGACCACCACAGCCTACCTTCTGCCCGGACTCGTTCGTCAAACACGTGAAGCCATGCCGGGCGCCATGATTCTGCTGGGGGGGCCGCATGTTTCGTCGGTGGGCAAGGAAGTTCTGGAGAAAACCGTGGCGGATGCCGCGGTGCCGGGGGAAGGCGAATGCACGTTCGAGAGTATTGTGCGGGCCCGGGAGGCGGGATCGGGTTTTGAGGATATTCCGGGGCTGATCTGGCGGGAGCACTCGGGGGAAATCAAGGTCAATCCCGGCCTTGTTCAACAGGTGGACGATGTGGATGTGCTTCCCCGGCCCGCCTATGACCTGATCGATCTACCCGCTTACTGGAGACATCAGTCCATCGCCCCAATTGTCCATCGCCGGTATATTTCGCTGGTGAGCAGCCGCGGTTGCCCGTACCGGTGCGTGTGGTGCCACAACATCTTCGGGAAGTCCATACGGATGCATTCTCCGGAGCGCATGGTCGAGGAAATCGAATACTTCCAGCGGACCTATGGTGTCAATGAATTCGAGTTCCTGGACGACAATTTCAACCTGAGAGTCCCCCGCATGATTCAATTCAGCGAACAGCTTCGTCATCGCGGCATCCGTGTGAAGCTGGCATTTCCCACGGCGTTGCGGGGCGACATACTCACCCAGGAAGGCGTGGATGCCCTGAAAGAGGCCGGCATGTACATGTGCGGATTTTCCCTGGAGAGCGGCTCTCCGCGGATACAGGAGATGACGCAAAAGCGCCTGAATATTCCAAAATTCCTGAAAAATGTTGAAATGACGGCGGCCAAACGTGTTTATATCGCGGGTTTCTGCATGATGGGATTTCCGACGGAGACGGAGGAGGAACTGCAGCAGACCATTGACGTGGCCACGCATTCGGATTTCCACACAGCGAGTTTTTTCACGGTGACCCCGTTCCCGGGCACGCCCATCTTTGATCTGGTCAAGCAGCAACGCCCCGAAAAATTGGTGAACCTGCGCTATGACGACATGGATTTCTCCAGCATGCGGGTGAACCTCACGGATTTGCCGGACAATGTGCTTTATGCCTATCAACGCAAGGCCCTGCGCAGCTTTTTCTTTAATCCCCGCCGCATCCGGCGGCTGATCCGCGACTATCCAAAACCGCATTTCCTGCCCATGTATCTGCCGATCTTCTTGTATCGGGCCAGCAAGGGTGTCTTGAGACGATCATGAGCCGCAAACGCATCTCCGAGCGTGTGATGCGCCGTGTGTACGCGGTTGCGTCCCGCATCGTGTACCGAAGCGCTTCCCATGCGGATTGGATGTACGAAAAAATGCGCCGGCCCTCCACATGCCTTTCCCTGGCCGTCAACCTCGCCTGTTACCTGTTGCGCCTGCCGCGCATTTTCCGCGTGGTGACCGTGATGGTCGAGCCGGTTTTCGGATGCAACCTCCGGTGCAAAACCTGCTGGGGCGTGCTCGATCTGGCCGCCCGCCGCCCGCACTTGATGGACTGGGAACTTTTCTGCAAATTTGTGGACCAAGTCCCCAAGTCCGTCGAGAGCATCGTGTTCAGCCTGATGGGCGAACCGCTGTTGCATCCCCGGCTGCACGAGATGATTGACTATGCCGCGGGCAAGGGGCTGCGCACCATTCTGTTTACCAATGGCACCCTGCTCGAGGGGGAGAATGTCCGGCGCATTGCGGCCTCGCGCCTCTCCGTCCTGAATGTCTCCATCGAGGCCGACCCCAAGAATGCCCAAGAAATGCGGGGGATAGACCTGGAGGTTATCCGCGCCCACATCCGCGCCTTTCTGGCGGCCAAGCGGCCGGACACCGAGCTCAAGCTTTCCATTGTGGCGCATCCCGGCAACCTTTCCAGGATAGCCACCCTTCACCGGGATTGGCGGGAGTTTGCCGAACACATCAAGGTAAGTCCGCAACTGGGGGTGGCCGAGGCCCCCGGGCCGCCGCCGTTGTGCCTGGAGCCGTGGCGGGGCAACTTGAATTTCTACACCAACGGCGATGTGTCGCCCTGCTGCTGTGATTGGTACACGGAATTGTGCATAGGCAATCTCCATCACCAAAGCCTTCCGGAAATTATTCATGGAGCGGCGTATCGCAGCCTGCTGCGCGGATTCCTAGATGGAAACGTCCCCAATCTGTGCCTCACCTGCAAGGAATTCACCGTGGACGGGGCGCCTTTGCGCCTGCGAAAACGCATCCGGCCCCCCAAATCCTGACCCTGTGCCCTTATACCGGTCCCGCCTTCAATCTCCGGAAACCGTGTAAAAAGAGAAACCGCGGCCAAGACCGTCCGTGATCTTGGCCGCGGGGAATTTTTTCAGCGCCGCACGGGGATGAAGTATTGCTGATTGCTCAGCACGCCCGTGGACCCGGTGAAGCCGAAATACACCAGGGAATTTCCGTCCAGATGCGCGTTGGGGAGGTCGCTCACATATTCGAGCAGGGGGTTGACAACATCATCGAGATAGACGCGCAGGGTGGTGGCGGCGGCGGTCCATTGGATGCGCACGCGGTGTTCGAAACCATCTTCCACGTTGCCGATCTCGGCGAAGGGGCGTCCGGCCATCTCGAAATGGTCCACACTGCCCGCCACATCCACCGCGACATGATCCGCTTCCGGATCGCCGTGATCATCGCCAAAATGCTCGCCATCGTTCGGGTAGGTGTCGAATTCGACCGCCACGGACGGTGTGATGCCGGCATAGCCCAGGCCTTCGCCCACGTCCGCCCCGGCGATGGAGGGCGTCATGACGAACACCATGCCGTCGGCGCCATCGTCATCCTTGTTTCCGAAATACAGGCGGAACTCCATGTCGAAATCCTGCGCCAGATTGAGTTGGGTGTTGTACCAGGCGGCGCCGAGCAGGCCCCCGTCGTCCGGGGTAATGGTAATCCGCGGGAGATCGCAGGCGGCGGAATCGGCCAGATGCCAGTCGCCACAGGTCCAGGACCAGCTTGGCTGTGCGGCGCTCATTTGCAGGCGTGTGGGGGCAATATACTGTTCATTGCTGAGTTCGCCGGTCGAACCGGTCACCCCGAAACGCACGGAACTTTGGCCATCAAGGAAATTGGCCACGATGTTGCTGGTGAAGTTAATCACCGGCGCGCCCTTGGCGTCATCCAGGTAGACCTGCAGATTTTGCGCGGCCGCGTTCCATACCACGCGCAGAGTGTGCACCGCATTGTCTTCGAGATTGGGCACGGTCACCAGGGGACGCCCCCCCATCTCGAAGTGCGACGAATCCCCGCCCGCTTGGACGGCGATGTGGTCGGCCAGCGGATCTCCCTGATCGCCCCCGAGGTGTGCGCCGTCGTTGGGATAGGTATCCACTTCAATGGCCAGCGAGGGGGCAATCCCGGTGTACCCCAGGCCTTCCCCATTGCCGGTCGCCGCGAAGTCCGGCGCAAACACAAACGCAATGCCATCCGCGCCCGCTTCATCCTTGTTCCCAAGATATACGCGGAATTCAAAATCCAGGTTTTGCGTCAAATCAACCAGTGACTTCAACCAGGCGCCGCCCACTTGGTCCGCCGTATCCGAGGTAATGCGCATGCGGTCCGCGAGACAGGCCGCCGAACCCACCAGCGACCACTCACCGCAATCCAGGACAATCTCCCCCTCGGCTTCCCCTTCTCCACTTCCTTCGCCTTCATTCTCCCCTTCGCCTTCCCCGCCGCCTTCGCCTTCGTTTTCCCCTTCATCGCCGCCTTCGCCTTCATCTTCACCTTCTCCTTCACCACCGGCCACCTCGATGGATATCTGGATCGTAACCGTTGGGGCGTTTCCGGAAACCACGATCACGCCGGTATGGGTTCCCGCGGCAAGTCCGGCACGGCTAACCGTAACATTGATTTGAACCGGGTTGCCCACCCCGGTGCTGGTTCCTTGAACCGGAGCGATGCCGGTAATCCACGGCGCCGCGGAACTCACCTGGAAGGTCAACGCCGGGGACTTGGCCACGTTATTCCAGACTTGGAAACTCAACTGATTCAACGCCGTGCCAAAGTTGAGTGTGGCCAGGGACACTCCGATGCCTGGGGCAGGTTTTGGACATCCCGTGCAAAGGCACGCAACACCTATGGATAATGCAAGAACGGCTAAAAAATGTGTCTTTTTCATGGTGAATCCTCTCTTTTCAAACCCCAAAGTCAACGCAGAAACTCTTCCGCTTGCATGATTTTACACTTTTGTCGCTTGGTGTTCAATAGGGCGGCTGCGGAATTGTTTCATGGCCGGGCGCACGTGTGTCATCCCTGTTTTTCGCGTGGTTTGTATCCTTTGGAAGGGTGGTCGTACGTCAGTGCCATTCGTATCACACTCCGTCCGTATCCATCCTTTTTCGAGAAATCTGGGATCATCTGGGAAATCTGTGGATAAAATCCGCTAAAAAGCCCGCCCTCTTTCCCGGACCCGAACCCGGTTGTCTTGGTCTTTACAGGAGGCCATCACCTTAGAACCCAAGCACTTCCGACAGGATTTTGCGCAAAGCCTGGGGTTGGACGGGTTTGTCAAGGAACGCCTCGGGCGCGATCACGCCCAGGCGCAAGCCCGTGGACTCCGCGGTGCGGTGTGTCCCCAGTTCAACTTCATTGATTGCCGTGATCATCACTACGGGGATGTGCGCCGTTCGCGCGTCCTGCCGCAGCTCCTTCAATGTCTCAAAACCATCCTTGACCGGCATCATCACATCCAACACGATAAGGTCGGGAAGGTTCGCGATGGCCAAGGATAGCGCTTCCTCCCCGTTGCAGCCCTGAATGACGGCGCACCCCTCGAATTCGAGCACCGCGGCCACCAAATCACGAATCTCCGCGTCATCGTCCACCACCAGAGCGGTTCGCTGGATTCTATCCACTGCCTGCCTTCCCTTCCGTTGTCCTGTGCAATACAATAGAAGAAGTAATTCTAACAGGTTCCCGCCTCTTTTTGCCAAAGGAGGAGGAACTGCGCGGCATGGTTGACGCGCAGGGTGATTTAGGCCACAATGTGGCGAGGCAGGCCCATGAATCCGCAACCGCGTCTGCCGGAGGAGTATTACCAATGACACGCGCCGCCGAAACGAAGAATATGGCCCTTTTCTGCGACTTTGAGAACATCGCGCTGGGGGTCCGGGATGCCGATTATGCCCAGTTCGACATCACGAAGGTGCTGGAACGGCTTTTGCTCAAAGGGAACATCGTGGTGAAGAAGGCCTATTGCGACTGGGCCCGCTACAAGGAGTTCAAGGCGATGATGCACGAGGCCTCCTTCGAACTGATCGAGATTCCGCATGTGAGGCAGTCGGGCAAGAATTCCGCCGATATCCGCATGGTGGTGGACGCGCTCGACCTTTGCTACACGAAGGGCCACGTGGACACGTTCGTCATCATCAGCGGCGATTCCGATTTCTCCCCGCTGGTCAGCAAGCTCCGGGAAAACAACAAAACCGTCATCGGCGTCGGCGTCAAGAATTCAACGTCCGACTTGCTGATCGCAAACTGCGACGAGTTCATCTCATATGACGACCTGGCCGGGCCTCACCGCCCTCCCGCAAAGGTTGTCGAAACCCCGGCCCGCCGGGGACCGGCACGGGGGCCGAAAGCCAGGGCCGCCCACCCCGTTGACGATAAAAAGCGGGAGGCCTGGGATTTGATCCTTAAAACCTACGAGGCCCTGCTGGTGGAACGGGGCGAAGAGGAGCGAATCTGGGGGTCCATGGTCAAGCAGGCCCTGAAGCGCCGCAAACCGGGCTTCAGTGAGGCCCATTACGGTTTCCGGTCCTTCGGCCAGTTGCTGGAGGAGGCGCAAGCCCACGGAATCCTCCGGTTGGAGCACGATGAGAAGTCGGGGGGGTTCATCATCAAGGGTTCATCCGCCCGGTAGCGGACGTTGGCGGGTTCTCACGGCGTAACGGGCGAATGGGCGCGCAGGAAGTCAACGAGGGCCGCATAGAATCCGGAATAGAAGATAACCGTGTTATGCCGCCCTCCGGGGATAATCGTCTCTTGGAATCCGGGAATCGCCGTCTTCATATCCCCGCCACCCAGCACAAGTTCTTCTTCGCCCCCCTTGACCGCCATGACGGGAATGGCGATGGTGCGCAGTTCGGTTTCCGTGACGGCAAGTTCCTTGAATCGCTCCGCCACACACCCGAGGGCCTCCAGATCCAGGACCGTCCCCAATGCCCGGCGCCGCAGGGATGTCATTGCCGATCGGATGCCGGAGGAGGGCGAATCCTCTCCCATCAACCGTGTGTGAATTTCAGACAGCAGATTGCACAGCGGGCTGGAGGGCGTCATCCACGCCGCGCCGCACGGCATCGCGGAGATCAATCGTTCCGGATACAGGGTCATGAACTTCAACGTGATGAAGCCGCCCATGGAATAGCCCACCAGATGGGCCTTGGGTATCTTGAGATGGTCCATCAGGCGCTGCACGTCTTTCACCATCTCGATGCCGTACTTCGATGCCTCGTGCGGCTTGCCGCTCAAACCATGACCGCGCACATCCATCGTGATCACGCGGAAATGCTTCTGTAACTTGGAGAGGATGCCCGGCAGCCGCCAGTTCAGATCGGAATTGGCCGTGTATCCATGAACCAAAATCACGGGAACGCCGGCGCCCTGGTCGGTGTAGTGAATGTTCACCCCGGCCGCGTCGAAGTACTGCCCGCGCACTTGGTGGAGTACTTTGTAACCGAGGAATCCCAGGGCCGCAACAAGTGTTGCCAGCACGATACCCACACCCATCAGCAGTCTCTTTTTCACGCCTTCACCTCGTTAATGCGTCTGGTTTCGGGACATTGGGTTCCCGTGTCTCCGGAAATGCCGCAAATAGATCATGGAGTTCGTCAAGGAGCGAAAAATCGTGAAAATAACAGAGTCCCAAACGTACCACCACCAACTGCATGGAGGGAATGACCAGCAGCTTCTGGCCCTCGTACCCGTTGGCCTGAAAGGCGTCTTCCGGGAGGCGAATGCCGCGGGCTTTGGCGCGGGCGCGGTCGCCCGCGGTGGACAGCCACCAATGGGCGCCATAATAATCGGGCCCTTTGGGTGAGGGGGTGCGGCCACTGGCCACCCAGCCTTCCGGCAAAATGCGTTCTCCTTGCCAGACGCCGTCATTTTGATAGAGCAGTCCGAACCGGATAAAATCGCGCGCGGTGGCAAAGAAGTAAGACGAGCCGATCAGGGTTCCCGTGGCGTCGGCCTCGAAGCAGGCGCTGCGCATGCCGAGTTTGGCGAAAAGCTCCTTGTACGGAAGTGCATAGTAGGCATCGTCTCCGTAGGCCCGCCGCATTACCCAGCTCAAGAGATTCGTGCTTCCGCTGGCATAGGCGAAGTGGGTGTCCGGGGGATACGCAAGCGGATTATCCATGAAATATTCGGCGGCGCCGGTTCTTCCAAAAAGCAGTTCCGCCAACCGGGGACGTTTATTGAACATAAAGTCATTGTAGTGTATCCCGCTGCGCATGCGCAGCAACATATCCAGTGTAATGGCCGCGCGCGGATCGCCGGGGGCGTGCCAGGCGGGCACCGGCGCGGGATCGCTGATTTGGAGTTTACCGTCGCGCACCGCGATTCCCAGGAGGGCATGAAACACGCTTTTCGCCGCGGACCACCCGGCGAGGCGTTGGTCCGGCCCGAATCCGGGGGCATAGCGTTCCGCGATGATCTCGCCCTGATACGCCACCACCACTGCGCGGGTGTTGCGCGTGGGGAATCGCCGCGGCTCGGAAAACAGGCGGTCCACGGCCTTGGCCAGTTGGGTCTCGTCGAAGCCCCCGGGTTTGGGGTGCCCGCTCGGGGCATCGCCCATGGGCCAGGGTTGATCCTTGAGCGAATCGAGATTGGGGATCAGGCCGGGGCGCACCTGGGCTTTCAACGCCTGGATATCCTTGTTGAGCGCCAAGGCAACCCCCAACCCTTCGCGATACACCGCCGTGCGCTTGGCGGAGGGGAAAATCCACGCGGTGACCGTTTTCGCTTCGCGGTCCACGGTGTATCCGCGCAGGGGCATGTAGCGCAGTTCCTGTTCCACGATGGATTCCGGACTTCGCCCCAAAACAAAAACGCCGGTCGCTAGAATCTTGGCATCATACCCCGCGCCCACCTCCCGCGACTCCCACAGCAGCCAGAACAGCCCGATTCCCAACAGAAGAACGAGCAGAAGCACTATCCCGAGAAAGGCTATGGCGGCGCGTTTCAGATATTTCATAACAGGCACTATAATCCTGCGGAACAGGCATGGGCAAGCCGCCCATACCCGGACAACCCCCGGCTCTGATCCCGCTGAATCTTGTCTCACGTCCGGCGGGTCAAATTCCCGCGTGCCGTGTGCCGGCGCTCCTTGAAGTCCAGAGACTTGGCCCTCGAATGGACCCGCGCACACTTTATAGTGACATTCCTTGTTTCCGGGAGGAAAACATGAGCGGGAAAATCAGCGGCGAACAAGACACCTGCACAAGCCGGCCCATTGATTGGACGGATGTGAAGTTTGCTTTTCTCGTTGGAGGCATTACCGCATCGCTGAAGCTAATCACCTTCGCCAAGCCGGAGTGGCGGATCAACACGACGGATGCACTGGCGGCGTTTCTGCTTGCCTTGGGCTACATCATTGCGCGGGCGCGGCGGCAACCGGAAAAACTGGATGAATGGGGAATCACCACCCCCCTTACCCTTGCGGCCCTATTAACAAGTCTCGCGCTCCTTGCCGGCTGCGCGGGTATTCTGGCGGGCTGTGGCCGTGCACTTACGGGAAAACTGACATTCGAACCTTGGTATGTACCGCGCATGGTGGACTACCTTGTGGGCGCGTTTCCCCAACAGTTCTTTATGTGCTCGGTGGGGTTGGTAACGCTCGCCAAGCTGCGCTTCTTCCGCGGCCTGTGGCGGCTGCCGCTCACTGTTGGACTCGTCTTCAGTCTTGCCCACTTTTGGACCCCGGCTCATTTCCCGGGCACCATCATACCCGTCCAGATGGTTATCACCTTCCCTGCGGGCTTTGCTGTCACACTCTATTTCCTAAAGTTCCGAAACATCCTGCCACTCACCGTGGTTCATGCCATCTTTTACATCCTGTTGCACCACTGGATAGAACTGCACCTATAAAGGGTTTTCCCAAGAAGGTTCGGGAAGACACTGGAAAGCCGTGAAAAAATTCGTGGTGGGTGGACTTGCTGGAAGAGGTGTAGACGGTGAACAGTAGTATTGTCCGGCTCCGGGTCTCGGCGGGATATTGCCTGCGCCGGTGGGGTACACTATCCGCCGGAGGTAACGCTCATGATTCCTGCATTCCATTTTGCGCGGATGCCGCGGATATATTTCGGTCCCGGAAAGATCGCCGAACTGCCGAAACTCATTCGTGCCTTCGGCGCAAAGGTGTTGTTGGTGACGGGGCATGCGTCGTATCACTCGCCGTATTGGGACCGTTTCCTGGAATCGTTGCGCGGGTTGGGAATCGGGTATTTGCACATCACCCTGAAGGGCGAACCGTCCCCAGAGTTTGTGGATGACGCGGTGCAACAGTTTTCCCAGGAGAATGTGGATGCCGTGGTGGCGTGGGGCGGGGGCAGCGTGATGGATGCGGGAAAAGCGGTTTCCGCGATGCTGATGCGCCAGGAGCCCGTCGTGGACTACTTGGAGTCCGTGGGCACAAAGACGCTTCCCGATGGCGCGAAGAAACCCTTTATTGCGGTTCCGGCGACGGCGGGCACGGGGAGCGAGGCGACCAAGAATGCCGTGCTGCGCCGCGTGGGGCCGAACGGGTTTAAGAAATCGCTCCGGCACGACAATTTTGTCCCGGATATCGCGTTGGTGGACCCGGAACTGATGCTGCATTGTCCGGCCCCGGTGACCGCCGCGTGCGGGATGGACGCCTTCACCCAGTTGCTGGAAGCCTATGTGTCGCCCGCAGCCTCGCCCATGACGGATGCTCTGGCGTGGAGCGGTCTCGAAGCCATTGCACGAAGCCTGCTTCCCGTGTGCACGGATCAATCCGCCGATATCCAGGCGCGCGCCGATATGGCCTATGCCGCGCTAATGTCCGGAATCACCCTTGCCAATGCGGGTCTTGGCGTGGTGCACGGCTTGGCCTCCCCCATTGGCGGATACGTGGATATCCCGCACGGGGTGGTCTGCGGCACGTTGATGGCGCCCGCCGCCGCCATGAACATCCAACGGTTGAGCGAAACGCAGGGACCCGGGCATCCCGCGCTGCGGAAATATGCGCGTGCAGGCGCCTTGCTGGCAGGCACGGAAGAAACCGGAACCCTGCGGGACTGCCGGATGTTGGTGGAACATCTTGACCTGCTTGCGGAGCGGCTTGCGATGCCGTACTTGAGTGATTACGGCATAGGGGAATCCGATATTCCGCTTCTGCTGGCGGGGGCGGAAAACAAGAGCAATCCCGTAACATTGCCCAAGGAAGATATGGCGGACATCCTGCGGCGGCGGATTAAATAAGAACCATTACGAATAACGGCGCGTCCGTCGCCTTAGAAATGTTCTTGACAGAAACGGGAAAGGGGTTCATACTGAAAGCGGGGAAAAATACGCAGAGGGTGGTATTTTGTACTAAAGGGCGCTGGAGAAAGGGAAAGCATCATGGAGGCCTTGGGGCGTTTGGACAGGGGAACAACATCACAACACCCTGTTGAAGTCAAGCAGTTTTTTCCCATTTATCTTACCAGCCTGCGCATTGACACCACGGTGGATTTTGATTTGTATATTCAGCACGCGCCCAACCGCGCGCCGGTGCTGTACCGTGACAAAAACCTCTCGTTCACGGAATCCGACAAGCAGCGGTTGAACGATAATTCCGTGACCCAATTGTTCGTGCCGGCGGAACAGGAAGTGGCCTATTATCATTACGTGGAAAGCAATTTGAGTTCGATTTTGGCGGATCCCAATATTCGCATGAACGAGCGTTCGGAAGTGCTGTATCATTCCGCGATGCATTTGGTGCGGGACCTGCTGGAGGACCCGCGGTCCAAAAGCCTGCTTCCGCGGTCCAAATCCATGGTGCAGCATTCGGTGGGGTTTATTTTCAACCAGGAAAAGGCGCTGCAGCACTTAATCAAAGTAACCTCGTATGACTATTACACGTACACCCACTCGGTGAACGTGCTGGTGTTTTCGGTGGCGTTGTGCAAACGGCTGGGGTATGCGGAATCCGACATTTTGACGTTCGGCAACGGCGCGCTCCTGCATCTCCCGCGCGGCCTTGTTCGTGAAGGTCACGGCGAGT
>CAYXPO010000019.1:0-1086 GCA_964466925.1 uncultured Nitrospirales bacterium | reverse complement strand
GACGTGGGGAAAAGCATGATCGATCCCGCCGTGTTGAACACCCCCGGCAAACTCTCGAAGGATCAATGGGAACAGGTCAAGCAGCATCCGGTGTTCGGCGAAAACATTCTGCGGCAGCACAACGTGGACACGCCGGCCATGCTGGACGTGGTGCGGCACCATCATGAAAAACGCACCGGCAGGGGATATCCCGACGGGCTGCCCGAGGAGCAGTTGTCGAAATTCACGCGGATTATCACCATTGCGGATATCTTCGACGCCCTCACCACGCGCCGTCCGTATAAAGACGCCATGAACACCTTTGACGCCCTCAAGCTTATGAAAGACGAAATGTCCGCCGACCTGGACCCCGTCTTGTTTCATGCCTTTGTGGGAATGATGGGGAGTCCCAACGCCTGATGCCGTTCCCAAGCCCACATTGTTAACGCAAGGCCGTACGGAAGAAACTCGCACCAAACGCGCCGGAGGCGGCCTGCATGGCGTACTGTCCCCCCCCACCAGCTTCTTCCCTGGACGCGGGCATCCTTTCTAGACTCCCTGAAAGGCCTTTGTTATAATGCCTTTTTTCCTAGAACCCAGGATTGCAAGAAAAGGAGTTCTCCCATGGCGTCCGCCCAATTTCACCATTTTGGTGTTCCCACCAACGTGAAAAAAGAAAATGCCGCCTATATCGAAGGGGCCAAGGTATTTGTCACCGACCCCGAACAGCACCCCTTCCGGGTGGAGTTTCTGAATTTTGAACCCGGCAGCCCCTTGCCGGAAGTGGTGCGCACCCGTCCGCACGCCGCGTTTCTGGTGCCCTCGCTTGACGCGGCGCTCCAGGGGCAGCAGGTGATCATCCCCCCCTTCGATGCCACCGACAAGCTGCGGTGCGCCTTTGTCCAGGATGGGGACGCCATTATCGAGGTTATGGAAGAGAAATGAACAGTGCCGGCAACACCAGGCCGGTTCGAGGAGAAACGACGCACAATGGCCATGAAGAAACTGATCAATGATCCCAATGCCTTGGTGGCGGAACTGGTCGAGGGCTTTGCCCTGGCCCATTCACACAAGGTCGCGCTGGAAGGAAGCAATCTCGTGGTCCGG
>CAYXPO010000018.1:16777-20519 GCA_964466925.1 uncultured Nitrospirales bacterium | reverse complement strand
TTTGTTTCAAACTGTTGAATTGCGAATCCAGGGTGACCAGTTGATCCCCGTGGGCCTCCACCACCTCCTTCAGCCCGGCATTCAATTCCACAAAGAAGGGGTTGTTCATCGTTTGAAACACCACCCCGAACAAACGGCCCTTCTGTGCGGCGGGCGGGGCCGTCGGCCCTAGCTGCCCGCATCCAACGAGCATCCCGAACAGCGCCACCGTGCATCCAAGCAATAATCCCCGGTTCATTCTCTGTCCTCCATACGGTTGTCCATCGCTCATAGCATGCGATGATCCCCCCCGCGGTTTCAATTTCATCGTGTTGGGACGGGAACTCCCCGCCATCCGGCAAGGACGGAAACGCCAATCCGCATCTGCACGTGCAGTGAAGACTCTTAGGACACGATCCAACAAAAGCAACCACTTACAACCATACCGGCGGAAGACGGCGAATCATCCCGTGTGTGAAGAAAGCAGGAATCGCCAGCGGCGGCGCAGGTGCAGGATCAGGCCGGTGACGAGCATCAGCCCTGTAATGTTATGAACATCAATGCAGAAATGCCGGACTGGCGCCAACGCCTCAGCGGTATGCGGCAGCAGCGTCCAGGCCACCAGCCCTGTTACGGACACCATTGAGAAGAGAAGGAACAACACGGCCTGTCCCCGTAAGCGCCAAAGGTGCGTAAGAAGCCTTTTTATCGTCCGCCAGTGGATATGCAGATGATGCACCATGACGGCAAAGAAGAACACTGCCGCAATGCGGTGCAAATCCCGCCAGTACGCCTTGGGAATCCCCGCAAATTCCACCGCATCATGCCCGCGGCCGATGTGAAACTGCGTAAAGAGAAACAAACCTGTTCCCGCAATGGCTATCAATGCCCCCAATAGCACGCGGTTCAAATGATCCTGCCGGCGGCCTTGCGTCATGATTGATCTCCCACGTTTTCGAATCCAAGCCGGTGGCCCAATTCACGAAAGGCGCGTTCCTTGCCGGATTCCGGCGGTGTTTCTTTCACCGCATAGCCCATGTACGCGACACGCAGATCATCGCTTTCGTGCAGCTTCAACCGATCTCCCAGTTCCCGGAAAGTTGCTTTTCCCTTCACCCGCCGGCGTAAGTACATCAATTTCAGGAATATATTCCCCCTTGAGGAAATGCCGCGATGTTCCTTATGAATGAGATTTGACGCGGCCATGGCGGTGCGAAGTTCTTCCGGTCGTACAAACTTCTCCCATACATGGCTGCGGGGTTCGTGTTGCGCGGTAAACGTCCAATCCTGCAATACTTTTATCACGATGAGATGACTGGCCAATGTTCTGTTAACCGTGTCGTAAAAGAACACCCCTCCGCCTTTCAGCACCTGTGCAATCTCGCCGAGCACCGGCCGGATATTCTCAACGTGTTCCAGCACGTCACAACAAAGCACTATGTCGAACGAGGCCGTTTCCGCCGGGATGTATTCACCACATCCGGTGTGATAGTCAATCAAAAGACCGTTTTCCAAGGCATGTTTGCGCGCACATTCCACCGATTCCGGGGCCGGATCAATGCCTGTGACGGCGTATCCGGCTTTAGCGAATTCCTCCGACAGAAATCCGCCTCCGCATCCAACATCCAACACCGTTTTCGGTGCGGCACCCCTGGGGCCCAGCGTGGACAAAACCCGCTGAAAGTAAGCAAAGCGCAACGGATTCATAAAATAGCGCAATGTTGCCACACTTTCATTGTCATCCCACCAGGCATGCCCTTTGTACCGGTATATCTCATTATCAATGGTGTATTGGGAACGCATAGGCCCTTCCTTTCCGACTGACTCTCAGTCATTCTGTTGGCGCATGTTCTTTCTCATTATAGTGTCATTACGGGGGTAGACTAAGAAGCGATATCCTCATTTTGCCCCAGGATACGTTGCAACATGGTCTCCGCCACTGCGTGAAAGCGTTGCAATTGTGCCGGGTCCTTGCGCATATGTTGCAGATGCAAGACGCCCGAAATGCCTCCCAGGAAGAAATCAACGGCCTCCTCGGGATTTTGCACATGAAAACAACCTTCTTGGATTCCCTTTACCACTAACGCCAGAAGGTGGTCATGAATTATCCGGGCTGTAGTCCCCATTAACCGGTGGTGCAACAAGGCGTTTGAATCCAAATGAACAAAGGCAATAAGGTCCTGGTTCGCGGCGGCAAATTCAAATACGATGGTGAGTAGCGTTTTTATTTGCCGGAGGGGCGGTTCGCCGCCTTTTTCCACAATACCGCGCATCCGGGCATCCAGGGCGTTAGCGGTTTTATGGACAACCGCCTCAAGGATTTCCTCTTTGGATTTGAAGTGATAATAAAACGTGCCTTGTGCCACTCCCGTCTTCCGCACAATATCGCTGACCGAAGTATCCATGTAACCTTGTGCACGAAACAATTGCTCGGCCACCCCAATCAACTCTTGGCGACGCTCTTCTTTGTCTTTGGTGATTCGCATGTGGTGTGCTTTTTGTCCTTGACTGACTCTCAGTCATGATACCACATGCGCCTTCGTATGTCAACACGAATCGGCCGGTAATACGGGAACTAAGGATTTTCGCCGAGTAAGCAGGAGCAAAGCATCTCTTGTTAGGACAAACACCGCATGTTTTCTTTGGTAAAAGTGGGGTTTGGTAAAAGTGCGGTTTCGCAATGGCCTGTTTAATGGGAAAGTTGTTATAAATGTACAATTGTGATAAAATATGGAAGCAATGGGTTGAGCAATGGCTAGAGAGTGGGTTTCAACGTGTGGAGGACTGTCTTGTGAATTGCCGTTATCGTGCTCCAATTGTCGCTGTTCTCGGGGTGATGGTGCTAAGCCTGGGATTGTTGAACCCCGCCGGGGCCCATGCCCAATGCATCACCGGTCAAAAGGATTATGATTTTACGCTGAGTTCGTTTGCCGTGGTGATGCAGAATTTTCTGCCCACGTGGTATACGGACAACCGATGGGATGATGTCCTGTATCAACTGGGTCCGCTCTTTGTTGATCTGGACAATGATGCTAATGGGATTGTGGACGATGATCACTTTGATTTTCTCGCGGCGGTGTTGGACGGGGGCCCGGATTCACTGGCAGGTGTGCCGCAGGGAAATATAGACACGGTGCGTACCGCGTTTGCCGCGAACCGGGCGCTGACCAGCACCATCGAGTTTACCTTGCCGCGGGTTCAGGGAAAAGTATCCATTATCACCATTTATGATGGTCCGCTTACCACGGGTTCCACCATAAACCTGCCGTTTGTCGGAGAACAGGCGATTCCAAGTTTATGGAGCCTGCTGGAAGACGAGAGCGTGGTGTTCAAGGAAGGCCTGTTGGATCTCATCGCGGGCTATATGACCCTTGGCGACACGACGAGCGTGGATCATTTGCGGAGTCTGATCTCCGTCATCGTGGAACGGTTTATCGTGGACAAACTGCCGGAGATTCTGGCGAATTTGAAGAGCGCGGGAAAAATTTCCGCCTTGGCAATGAATGACGAGATCAATTGGGAAGGCTTCGAGAAACCGCTCGCCCAGAGTGTCAAAGGCGCGCCAAACCTTGATTTTACGGTGACGATCAGCGGCATTAACGTGCGGATCATTATTGCGGGTTCCGATATTGACACCGGTGTGGCCAATTTCATCAATAATTTCAACTGCACCAAGTATTCCTGCCAATCCGCCCTTGTGGGCGCCTCCGGGGATCTCAATGGCGACACCGCCACGAACGGCGCATCGTATGTTGCGGCGGGC
>CAYXPO010000018.1:0-16767 GCA_964466925.1 uncultured Nitrospirales bacterium | reverse complement strand
CATCACCAATCCGCCGTTGGAGATCACGGTGCAGCCAGCATCGCAAACGGTGAACGCGGGCGATGCGATGAGCATGAACATCGCGTATGCGGGCGGCCAGGACGGTGGCATGCTCACCTATTTCTGGGATTTGACGAATAATGAATCGTTTGAAGTGTTGAGCAAGGTTTCCAGTGATCCCGTGCTCTCGACTCCGTATGCGGTGCCCGCCAATACGGGCGCCTATACCGCCACGATTTGCGACGGCTTGTGGACGCGGCGCTCGGACTTGGCGCTGCTGACGGTGAACGCGGTGACCTTCCAGATTACATCACAGCCGGCGGGCGGCACCTACGTGGAAGGGGCCACCGTTACAATGAGTGTGTCCGTGACCGGCGGCGAGGCGGTCCCGAGTTATGACTGGCAGTTCGACAATCTCGGCGGCGGCGGTTTCGTCAGCCTGGGCGTTAATGCGCCCGGCATCGAGATTGTAAACGCCACCACGGGCAATAGCGGCAACTACCAATGCGTGATCACCGGCGTGCAGGGTGGCGCCCCCGCACAACTCACGACCAACAGCGTGAGCGTGGTGGTGAATCCGGTTGGAGAAGGCGGCGTGGAAGGGGAAGGCGCTGAAGAAGGCGCTGTGGAAGGAGCCGTGGAAGGCGAAGGCACTGCGGAAGGCGCCGTGGAAGGTGCACCGGAAGGCGAAGGATGCGTGCTGGGCACCTGCCCGGATTTCGACACGGAAGGGACCGGGCTCTATGCGGCTCTCGCGGCCCTCTATAGCGCGGAGATTGCGTGGACCACTTCGGACATTGATGGCTCCCTTATCCCGGACAGTTGGGAAGTGGCTCTGTTCCAGGCTGTGTTGTGCCGTGCGGAAGCCCCGCCCACGGACCCCACGGTATGCGCGTATCTCGCCAATCTGGCTATGTTGCGCACGGAGTCCCTCTACGGGTTGCTTCAGAGTTATGAGCATGTGACCGCGGCGCTGCTGTCCATCAGCACGGAAATGCAGACGATTGTCAAAACAATCGGGTTGACCGGCCAGTATACCGTGGCGATGATGGCGGTGAAAGCGGCGGGCGAACCCTTCGCCGCGCAAGGCGATCCCGACGGGGACGGCTTGGATAATTTGGCGGAATTTACCGCCGTAATTGGAGCCGGTCTTGGCCGGGCCGAGTATGTTATCCAGGCGTTGACACCATATTCCGAGGAAGGCGAGCCGGAAGGCACGCTGGAAGGCCAGCCTGAAGGCGAAGGCGTCGAAGAAGGCTCTGTCGAAGGCCAAGTAGAAGGCGAAGGTGCCGGGGAAGGCGTAATTGAAGGCCAGCCCGAAGGCGAAGGCGTCGAAGAAGGCGTGGTGGAGGGCCAACCTGAAGGCGAAGGCGTCGAAGAAGGCGTGGTGGAAGGCCAACCCGAAGGCGAAGGCGTCGAAGAAGGCGTCGAAGAAGGCGTGGTGGAGGGTCAACCCGAAGGCGAAGGCGTCGAAGAAGGCGTGGTGGAGGGCCAACCTGAAGGCGAAGGCGTCGAAGAAGGCGTGGTGGAAGGCCAGCCCGAAGGCGAAGGCGCCGAAGAAGGTGTGGTCGAGGGCCAGGTGGAAGGCGAAGGCGAGGTTGAAGACGGAATCCACTCGGCGGACCAGGATAATGATGGCCGCATCAACCTGTCGGAACTGCTGCGCATCATCCAGTTCTACAATTTCGGCGGCTATCAGTGTTCACCGGGCACTGAAGACGGGTATGCGCCGGGCCAAGGCAACACCAGTTGCCCGCCGCACGACAGCGACTATGCGCCCCAGGACTGGCAAATCAGCCTGTCGGAACTGTTGCGCGTGATCCAGTTCTACAACTTTGGCGGCTATCACTATTGTCCGGACCAAGGCACGGAAGACGGCTATTGCCCGGGACTGTAATGTGCGCTGATTATTGAACGATACCGGCCGGGCGGCGAGGGAATACCCCTTGCCGCCCGGAGTGTATATGACAAAAGACGATCCCATCCCGGTACGGATGGGGATGAACCGCCGGTGTTGTCCGGAGGCGGGAAAAGATGTTTGCCAAGACGAAAAACGAACCCTATGTAAGCGCCGCCGCCGTGCTCCGGCGGCTGACGGAATTGGAACTGGATGGGGTCCGGTTTTACCAAGGGCTTTCCGAAGGGGCCGAATCGGAGTGGGTGCGGCGGTTTTCAGCCAAGATGGTGGCGGCGGAGCAGCGGCATCATGATCGTTTTCAGCACTACGCCGAGCATGCGGAAAAACAGGCGCAGAACGAGGACTACCGCCTGAGCGCGCCCCTCGACCCGGATATCGTGCGGCTGCTTCAGGTATCCGTGTTCGCGGAGCATGATCGCACGAAAAACGCGGCCCGGTACGTCAGCGACACGGATGCCATCCGTGTGGCCATTCGCGCGGAAGAGCATTTGGCGCTGTTGCTGGCGCAGTTGCGCATGTATATTCCGAAACCACAGCGCCCGTATGTGGACCGTGTGATCAAAGAGGAATGGGGGCATAAAGCGAATCTGGAAGCGCTTCTGGCGAAACGGATTCCCAAGACCCGCTGAATGCCCCGCATCCAATCATGGGCCGGGGATCAGCCCTGCTCCACAAATTCGTGCAGCCGGTGGAAGATGCCGCGGTCATAGTCATCGCGCTCCCGGACCTTGATCACGTCGTGCAGTTTCTGCAATTGTTTGATGACCTGCGGCAGCCGTTCATCCTCATCCACGAGGAGAAAGAGACGGCTGGTGCGGCCATCCTCGACGGGACCGCACAGAATGCCTTCGATATTGAAGGCGCGGCGCGCGAAGAGGCCGGTGATATGCGACATGACGCCGGCATGGTTGTTGACGATCAATTCAATAACAGGCTTAGGCATGGATCAATTCTCCCACAATCATTTCGCGGTTGGCTTTTCCGGGCGGCACCATGGGCAGCACATTTTCCGTTTCGTGCACCGGCACATTGACCACGCACGGGCCGGGCTGTGCAAGGGCGCGGGCAACCACGGCCATGGGATCGGATTCCCGTTCCAGGTCATACGCGCGCAGGCCGAACCCTTCCGCGATCCGTGCGAAATCGGGGTCCGCGCCGAACTGCGAGGCGTAGTACCGCTGTCCGTAAAACAATTCCTGCTGCTGCCGGACCAGCCCCAGGTGGTGGTTGTTCATGATCAGCACGGTGACGTTCAGGTGGAGTTCGGCCAGGGTGGCCATTTCCTGGAGGTTCATGAGGATGGAGCCGTCGCCGCTCACGCACACCGCACGGAGGCCGGGACGGGCAAGCGCCGCGCCGATGGCGGCGGGCAGGCCGAAGCCCATGGTGCCAAGCCCGCCCGAGGTCAGCAGGGTTCGCGGACGCCGGAAGGGATACGCCTGCGCCACCCACATCTGATGCTGGCCCACATCCGTCGTGATGAGGGTGTTGTCATCCGTTTGTTTCGCCAATTCGTGCAGGAAATTCATGGGATGCAGCGGGTCGTGCGGGGCGGGACGGCGCACCGGAAATTGTTCTTTCAACGAGGCGATGCGTTGACGCCATTCCGTGCGCGCATCCGCCCGCAGCAGGGGCAGCGCCGTCCGCAGCACACCGCCCACATCCCCGGTAATCGCGAAACTCGCCGGCTTGATCTTGTCAATCTCCGACGGATCAATGTCCACGTGTATGATATCCGCGTGCTTGCAAAACTCGACCACGCGCCCCGTGGCGCGATCATCGAAGCGGACGCCGAACGCCAGGATAAGATCGGCTTCATCCAGAAGCAGGTTGGTGTATTGCGCCCCGTGCATGCCCAGCATGCCGAGGAAAAGCGAATCCCCGGCGGGAAACGCACCCAGACCGGACAACGTGCAGGCCACGGGGATGCTGTTTTTACGCGCGAAGGCCGCCAAATCGTCCGCGGCCCCGGACGCGATGATCCCGCCGCCGATGTACAGCACGGGCCTTTTCGCGCGATGGATGCGCTCCGCCAAGTGCCGGGCGGCTTCCGGCGCGCAGGGTGGCGGTGTATCGGCAACGCCCGGCTCCGGCCACGCGGCGACATCGAGGGTCTGCGTCTGCATGTCCTTCGGGATATCAATGGCGACGGGGCCGGGGCGTCCTGAAAGGGCAATGTGGAACGCTTCAGGGATAACTTCAAGCAGTTCGCCAACCTCCCGGACGATAAAATTGTGCTTGGTGATGGGGAGCGTGAGCCCGTAGGTATCCACTTCCTGGAAGGCATCCGTGCCCATCATGGACAGTGGCACCTGCCCCGTAAGGGCGATGATGGGGACGGAATCCAGCTTGGCGTCCGCGATGGCCGTGAGCAGGTTGGTGGCCCCGGGGCCCGAAGTGGCCAGGCACACGGCCGCCTTGCCCGTGGCTCGGGCCATTCCCTGGGCGATAAAGCCCGCGCCCTGTTCATGACGGGCCAATACATGGCGGATTGGACTCTCGCGGAGGGCGTCGTACAGCGGCAGATTGCATCCGCCGGGGATGCCCGCCACGGTTTCGATCCCTTGCCGTTCCAGCAAGGTGGTGATAATTTCGGCTCCTGTTCGTTTCATTCGCATACTTCCTTGTTGGGCCCCTCGAACGCGGCCGGTGGGGGATAAAACAACCCGCCCCCGCCGGCTCCACGCCGACGGGGGCGAGTGTTGAAAACTACTATCAGGCTCCCTTACGGCGCGCGGCGAACCACCGCCAGACGTACCACCACGAGTACGTTCACTGGCAGATTCTTCACAATCGCGCCGTTCAGGCTCATTGCTTCGTTCCTATACTTGTTTTGCTGCTTCACGCGCTTATGCGCATCGAACGGCATACTTTACCACTTTATTTCTCAACAGTTCAACTTCGCTTCTCCTCGGACATTTCCAGGAACTCAGCAATAAATACACCTTGTACGTCATGGATACCTTCCTCAACCACTCTTGGATGCACGACATAACCCCATCACCCGAAACGGCCGAAACCAGTACTTTCACCGGAAATCTATCCGCTACCGGAACGCCATCTGCAGAAAACGCGATGGCTCCCACCGATTCATGCAGATTGGGCAATACGGGGTGACTGGCACTGTCTATTATGTGCTATCTCATTGTCACGTAATACCTTATGGGCAATTTGAGGGTCATTGGAAAACGGGTTTTTAACACCCGGAATACCCCTGGAAGAAAACTCGAAAAAAACTTCTAAAGTTTTGGGTAAAGTTGCCGATAAATATACAAGGTGCCCGGGACTGGGCACGGAAAAATTGAAGTAAAACGGTCCGCAGGGACAGCGGACGGATGAACCAGGGAGGGTTACAGGGCCGGGGCGTTAGAAGCGCCACCCACGGCGGCAGTGCAGTATGGGCGCCGGGGCACAGTTGAATGGAGGAAAAACGCGGTGGAAGGAACCAAGCGGTTTGGCCATCGCGATAAAAGAGCCGGCAATCGCCGACCCGGGTTTTCGGTGCGGGAAATGGGATTCCCCATGGAAGAACCGGGTATGGGACAGGCGGTTGGGGCTCGATAGCGAAGCAATGGGAACCGGATTTCCGGGAAACGCGCACGACCGGGACGTTGGGCGCGCCGGAACGCTGGGAAAAAGAATGGGCGGCGCAAGGA
This sequence comes from uncultured Nitrospirales bacterium, assembly GCA_964466925.1. GTDB lineage: Bacteria > Hydrogenedentota > Hydrogenedentia > Hydrogenedentales > CAILVY01 > CAILVY01. The sequence goes on along the minus strand of CAYXPO010000018.1, from coordinate 11,193 downwards.
CGCGCGGCCCCAACCACTCACGGAGGATGACAGTATGGGACTTAGAATCAACACGAATGTGGCGGCGTTAAACGCCTCCCGCACCTTGCGCGGATCAACCTTGTCGTTGAACAAAACCCTGGAACGTCTTTCCAGCGGTTTGCGCATCAACCGGGCAGCGGACGATGCCGCGGGCCTTGCGATTGCCGAAGGGTTCAATTCGGTGGTCCGGGGGGCCGGGGTGGCCGCGCGCAATTCCCAGGACGGGATCAGCCTGGTGCAGACGGCGGAAGGCGCGCTGAGCGAATCGCACAGCATTTTGCAGCGCATCCGCGAATTGGCGGTGCAGGCGGCCAATGGCACGCAGAGCACGACCAACCGCCTGGCGATCAACACCGAAGTCAGCCAATTGCTCGGGCAAATTGACGACATCGCGCTGCGCACCGAATTCAACGGCATTAAAGTACTGAGCGCCGCCCAGACCGTTACCCTGCAGTCGGGCGCGTTCACCAGCCAGACGCTGGCGATTGCCGTGAACGGCGCCAAGTCCAATGACCTCGGCGTCAATAATGTGGTGGTGTCCACCATGGCCGGCGCGGTCTCCGCGATCAGCACGATTGACAATGCCATCGCGAGCGTGAGCACGCTGCGGAGCACGCTGGGCGCCTACCAGAACCGCTTGGAATTCACGATCAACACGTTGAACATCCAGCAAGAGAATTCCTCGTCTTCGGAGAGCGCCATCCGCGATGCGGACATCGCGCAGGAAACCATCAAGTTCACCCGGAATCAAATCCTGGTGAGCGCGGGCACCTCGATCCTGGCCCAAGCCAATGTGGTGCCGCAGACGGCCCTGCAATTGCTCGGGCGATAACGGATTGCCGCCGGGTGACCGGCCGGGCGGCAAGCCCGCCGGTCACCTGAAGCGTTCTTCCGGCGACAATTGAAAATGAAATGCGGCGGCGGGTGTTCGCGTCACCGGCGGCCGTATGGACGAAGTACGTTAAACTGAAAATTCGAGGGTAAGGGATATCCTCGAGGCCACTCATGGAGGAAAAGGACTATGGGACTTAGAATCAACACGAACGTATCGGCTCTGAACGCCTCGCGCACGTTGCGCGGGTCAACCCTCTCCTTGAACAAGACGCTGGAGCGGCTCTCCAGCGGCTTGCGCATCAACCGGGCGGCGGATGACGCCGCGGGGCTGGCGATTGCCGAAGGGTTTCGCTCCCAAGTGATGGGCACGTCCATGGCACAACGCAACAGCCAGGACGGCGTGAGCCTGGTGCAGACGGCGGAAGGCGCGCTGAGCGAATCGCACAGCATTCTGCAGCGCATTCGGGAATTGGCGGTGCAGGCCTCCAACGGCACGCAGAGCACGGCGAACCGGCTGGCGATCAACAATGAAGTGAGCCAGTTGCTGGGCCAGATTGACGACATCGCGCTGCGGACCGAGTTCAACGGCATCAAGGTGCTGAGCGCGAGCCAGACCGTGACGCTGCAAGCCGGCGCCTACACGAGCCAGACCCTGTCCATCGCGGTGACCGGCGCCAAGTCCAACGATTTGGGCGTCAACAATGTGGTGGTATCCACCATGGCCGGCGCGGTTTCCGCCATCAGCACGATTGACAATGCCATCGCGAGCGTAAGCACGCTGCGGAGCACGCTGGGCGCGTATCAGAACCGGCTCGAATTCACCATGAACACCCTGGCGATTCAGAATGAGAACGCCTCGTCGTCGGAGAGCGCCATCCGCGACGCGGACATCGCGCAGGAAACCATCAAGTTCACCCGGAACCAAATCCTGGTGAGCGCGGGCACCTCGATCCTGGCCCAGGCCAATGTGGTGCCGCAGACGGCCTTGCAATTGCTCGGAGGGTGATAACACCCTCCGCTTTTGATGTGTGTTAGCGCGCAGCGCGCGGGATCGCGTCCTCCGTCACGTTCCCACGCGTTCCACTATGGAGAAAGGAGGTGGTGAACGCGGCCGGTGGTGTTGGCCCCATGGGATGTGGAACGCCAACCGAAACCTGGCCCTACCGATGCCTCGGCGGGCAAGGAACGTCCGCCGGGGAGGTTTGACAGACACATACGCGTCCTCCCCATGGAGAAGGAAAAAACATGGGCCGCAAGGCTCATGCACGGCGGAGTTCCCCCCCAAGCGGGACCGCGGGAAACCACGGGCCGGGATGCCCGTGGGCAACTCAAGGAGGATAGAATATGGGACTACGCATTAACACCAATACGGCGGCTCTGAATGCCTCGCGCACGCTGCGGAGTTCAACCGGCGATTTGAACGTATCGTTGGAACGGCTTTCGAGCGGCTTGCGCATCAACCGCGCGGCGGATGACGCCGCGGGGCTGGCCATTGCCGAAGGGTTCCGCTCGCAAGTGATGGGCACGTCCATGGCCCAGCGCAACAGCCAGGACGGCGTGAGCCTGGTGCAAACGGCGGAAGGCGCGCTGAGCGAATCGCACAGCATTCTGCAACGCATTCGGGAATTGGCGGTACAAGCGGCGAATGGCACGCAAACCACGAACAACCGCGTGGCCATCAACAACGAAGTCAGCCAATTGCTCGGGCAGATTGACGACATCGCCCTGCGCACCGAATTCAATGGCATCAAAGTACTGAGCGCCACCCAAACCATTACCTTGCAGTCGGGCGCGTACACCAGCCAAACGCTGGCCATCGCCGTGACCGGCGCCAAGTCCAACGATTTGGGCGTCAACAATGTGGTGGTATCCACCATGGCCGGCGCGGTTTCCGCCATCAGCACGATTGACAATGCCATCGCGAGCGTAAGCACGCTGCGGAGCACGCTGGGCGCCTACCAGAACCGTCTGGAGTTCACCATGAACACCCTGGCAATTCAGGAAGAGAACGCCTCGGCCTCCCAAAGCGCCATCCGCGACGCGGACATCGCGCAGGAAACCATCAAGTTCACCCGGAATCAAATCCTGGTGAGCGCGGGCACGTCCATCCTGGCGCAAGCCAATGTCATTCCGCAAACGGCGTTGACACTGCTGCGTTAGGCGCGTGAGAAAGGAGAAGGAGCATGGGAGTCAATAGCGTGAATGGACAGAATCTCGCGGCTCTGTTCGTATCCGCGCGGGATTCGTACCCAGCTCCCGAGCTGCACCGCACGGATGCGGCCCCAGAACATGCGCCGGTGCAACACGCCGGGCAGGCGATGGAAGCCGCAAAGCAAGAGGTTGCGTCCCTGAACTCCGGCATGACCCATTCCTCCATCCGGGTGGATAAGGAAAACAACCGGATTGTGGTGCGTCTCCTCAATCAGGACAACCAGGTGATTAAACAGATTCCTCCCGAGGAAGTGTTGGAAATCGCCTCCAAAATGCGCCGGTTGCAGGCGCTTTTGTTCGACGAAAGCGTCTGAAACACGGCCATCCCATAGTGCCGCCCCGGCGGTTTCGCAAGAGGCCGCCGGGGTGAACTGTTTCCGAAAGCTGGAAAAGAGAGGTCCAAATTTTGGAAACAAGACGGGGAACTCCCCACCGGAAGAGCCCGCCCAAACCTGATAAATGCCAATAACCCCTTCCCGGATGCTGTCTTATAAAAAACCCCGCTCTTGTCCGGAGTTCTGGCATTCGCCTTGCTTTCCTGAACTACTGCTTGTGACAAAAAACGGTGAAGGAGTTGAAAACCATGTGGCAACACAGTTCCAATCCTGAACAGACGGCGCAGATCATCGAAGCGGATCTCAAGCGCCGATTCCCGGGAGGGTGCGTGGAAATATTCTATCGAACGCTGGACGCTTCGGGCGAGCAGTATTGGAACGGGGAACTTCCGGCGGCGATGCAAAAAATTCAGCAAGGGTGCGAGGGGTGTTCGGGCGCGGATTTCCATTATGATCCCGGCCATAAATACGGCATGGTCTGTACGGCGGTCTGCACTTGCAAAAAACCCCGCCCCGCGTGTTCCCATTGGGCGCAACGCCCCCGTGTAATGGTCTTGTTAACCCATAACGGGGCGCGGGACGTGCTGATTGGGCAACGCGGAACCCCCTCACCGTGTTTGGTGGAGGCCGGTGTGGAATAGGATGTTATCCGCTATCAGCGATTAACGGTGCGCTGATAGCGGAATGCGCCGTTTCTTTCTGATGCCGTGGGATGCCCGGGGCCGCATACGACAGCGGGAAACATGGTTTGTTCGAGGGGTTGTGGGCGTGATGTGGGGATATAAACGCGGGGTGAAAGGCCTTCACTGGACTGTCCAAGGCCGTATAGTCCAAATGCAAAACGATTCCGAAAACGATCGTGCGGAGGCGGGTTTTGCCGGAATTGAGGCGGGACCGGCGGCATGATATTCCTTCCTATTCATTGAAAAGCGCTGTAACAATAGTATTCGCCGTTTGTCGGTATTCCGCACAATAAAAAGCTTATTGACAAACAGCCAATTATGCGATATCCTATATACGAGTTTTTGGTAGTTTTACGAAGTTTGGACCGGGCTCACACGGCGTGTGACTGGTCCGCAGCAAGAGGAGATGGGGGTTGTGTCGGAAGTAGAAGTACATGAAGCGATGAATCGGCAGTCGGGCAAGGTCAAATGGTTTAATGACCAAAAAGGCTATGGGTTTATTGCCCGCGAGGACGCCACGGACGTTTTCGTCCATCACACGGCCATTCAGATGGATGGGTTCCGTACGCTGCGGGAAGGGGAATACGTCATGTATGACCTGATGGAAAGCAGCAAAGGCCCCCAGGCGCTGAATGTGAACCGCGTGGATTAGCCACCCGGGAAACGGCTTGTCGAGGGTTGGTTTGAGGGCAGGACGGCGGTTCGTTCTCACTGGGGAGAACGTTGACCTGCTTGAATGGTGATCCGTGTCTTTTGCGCCGCCTTCAAAATCCCGCCATGCAGCCTTTACGAGCGCAGGGTGTTGCGGTCCTTTTCATCGCATCCTGGTCATTTGCCACAATATGCGCCTAATCCACGAAATGTGCTACATTTCCGATGCGTTTAGGAGAAGCGGCATTCATGGTCCACGAAAACGCTGTTAACACCAGGCCGGCGGTCCAATACGGCGGCGCCGCCGAGGACGACCGGCATCCGCTCGATGCGTTTTTCAAGCCGCGCGCGGCGGCGGTCATCGGCGCATCGGAGAAGGCGGGAAGTGTGGGCCGCGCCATCTTGTGGAATCTTATCAGCCATCCCTTCGGCGGCACGGTTTACGCCATCAACCCGCGCCGCCGCAACGTTCTCGGCATTAAAAGTTATCCGGCCATCCACGCCGTGCCGGAAACCGTCGATCTCGCGATGATCGCCACGCCGGCCGCCACAGTGCCCGGAGTGATTGACGAATGCCTTGCGGCGGGCGTCAAGGCCGCGATCATCATCTCCGCGGGTTTTGGCGAGACCGGCGCGGTGGGCGGGGCGCTCGAAGACCAAATCCAGGCGCGTGTCCGCGGCGGTAAAATCCGCATTATCGGCCCCAACAGTTTGGGCATCATGAACCCCGTGGCGGGATTGAACGCCGCCTTTGCCAAGCGCATCGCGTTGAACGGCACGGTGGGATTCATCAGCCAGAGCGGCGCGGTGGGCGCGGCCATTCTCGATTGGAGCTTCAGCGTCAACGTGGGCTTCAGCGCCTTCGTCTCGTTCGGTTCCATGCTCGACGTCGGCTGGGCCGATCTCCTCTATTACTTCGGCAGCGACCCCAACACCCGCAGCATCGTGCTCTACGTGCAATCCATCGGCGACCCGCGCTCTTTTCTCTCGGCCGTCCGCGAAGTCGCCCTCACCAAACCCATCATCATGTTGAAGGCGGGCCGCACCGAGGCCGCCGCCGAAGCCGCCAAGGCCACCGCCTACTACAGCGAGGAATCCTACACGGACGAAGTCCTCACGGCCGCCATCCGCCGCAGCGGCGTGTTGCGGGTGGACAGTATCGAGAACCTGTTCATGATGGCTGAGGTATTGGGCAAACAGCCCCGCCCGAAGGGGCCGCGCCTCGCCATCATCAGCAATGCCGCCGGGCCCGGCATCCTGGCCACCGACGCCCTCATCAACAGCGGCGGCGAACTCGCCGAACTGTCGGACACCGCCCTGGAGCAACTCAATGCCCTTCTGCCGGAATACTGGAACCATCGCAATCCCGTGGATATCCTCGCGGACGCCGATCCGGACCGTTACGCGAACGCCGCGGAAATCGTTTTGCGCGATCCCGGCTGTGACGGCGTTCTTGTGGGATTGACACCGCAGGTCATGACCGACCCCACCCGCACCGCGGAAGCCATCACCGCGATTCAGGATTTTGCGGGCAAGCCCATTATCGCCAGTTGGATGGGCGGCGACGATGTTGCGGAAGGCGTGAACATCCTTAACGAACACAACATCCCGGCCTTCCCCTATCCCGACACCGCCGCGCGCGCGTTCTCCCTCATGTGGCGCTACAGCGTCAACCTGCGCGCCCTCTACGAAACCCCCGCCGCCGTTCCCGGCGAGCAGGGGGTGGACCGCGCGCGCGCCACGGACATCATCGCGCGCCTGCGCGCCGCCGGCAAGACCATGCTGAGCGAGTGCGACTCGAAACAGGTGCTCGAGGCCTACGGCCTTCCCGCAGTGGCCACGCGCGTGGCGTTTACCGCGGAAGAAGCGGTGAACGCCGCGGAAGCCATCGGATATCCCGTTGCGCTCACCTTCAACGACGGCCCCACCACCCGCAAACGCGGCAAACACATTCATCTCAACCTTGCGGATGAAAACGCCGTGCGCCGCGCCTTCGACACCCTCGCCCCCGCCATGGCGAGCGAAGGCGTGCACAGCATTGCCGTGCGCTCGATGGTGCAATCCGGGGGCTACCGCGTGGTCATCGGCAGCACCACCGACCCCGAATTCGGCCCCGTGCTGTATTTCGGGTCCGGCGGCCCCCTGGGCGAGGCGTTGCGCGACCGTGTGCTCGGCCTGCCGCCGCTCAACACCACCCTGGCCCGCCGCATGATGGAACGCACCCGCATCTGGAGCATCCTGCGCGGACAGCACGGATTCGTACCCGTGGACACCGCCGCCCTTGAACAGTTGCTTGTGCGCTTCAGCCTCCTTGTCAGCGAACAACGCTGGATCAAGGACATTGACGTCAATCCCTTCCTTGCGGCCCCGGAAGGGTTCCTCGTCCTCGATGCGCGCATTACCCTGCACCCCCCCGAAATGCGCGAAGAAGACCTGCCGCCGCTCGCCATCCGGCCCTACCCCGGCGAATATGCCGGCACGTGCACCCTGAAAAACGGGGAGACCGTCACCGTCCGGCCCATCCGCCCCGAAGATGAATACATGATGATCCGCTTCAACGAGAGCCTCTCGAAAGACACCGTCTACTTCCGCTACCTCCAGCAGCTCGCCCTCGACGAGCGCATCAAACATGAACGCCTCGCGGAAATCTGCTTCATTGACTACGACCGCGCCATGGCCCTCATCGCCGTCCGCAAAGACCCCGCCTCCGGAGAAGAACACATTCTCTGCGTCAGCCGCATGGTCAAGCTCCCCGGCGGCGGCGACGCCGACTTCGCCATCGTGGTCCGCGATGATTGCCAGGGACAGGGCCTTGGCCCGCAAATGATGCAACAGCTCATTCACGTGAGCCGCGCCGAAAAAGTCAAACGCCTCACCGGCATCATCCTCCCCGAAAACCGCCCCATGATCCGCATGTGCATGAAACTCGGCTTCACCCTGCACAAACCCCTCGGCGAAGAAATAATCGCCGAAATGGTGCTGTGAAAGAGTGCCGTGTACGGCTTGGTCCCGTGCCGCGCCCGGGAATGTCCATGGGGTGATGCCAAAACCATTCCGGGAGGTTGTTTTTTGCGAGGCGCCTCTATATAAAGGGCAAAGAACGGGAACACGAGAAAGGAGCGGAGCCATGCAGGGAATGAAATGGACGGGAATGCTTGCGGGAAGTGTGCTGCTGGCGGTGGTGTGCGGAGGCGTGTTCGCGCAGGCGCCGGACACGGGGGACAAACCGTATTTGACGGCCTCGGAACAGGACATGCAATGGTGGCGGGAAGCACGCTTCGGCATGTTCGTGCATTGGGGGCCGGTCAGTTTGAAGGGGACGGAGATCGGGTGGTCGCGGGGCGGCGAACGGCGGGGCACGGGCGGCGACAAGGGCGAAATCCCCGCCGAGGTGTATGATAACCTCTACAAGGAATTCAATCCGGTCAAGTTTGACGCGAAAGAGTGGGTGGCCGTCGCGCAGGCGGCCGGCGCGAAGTATCTGGTGTTCACCACCAAGCACCACGACGGTTTCTGTGAATTCGATTCCGCGCTCACGGATTATAAAATCACCAATACGCCCTTCAAGCGCGATGTGGTGAAGGAACTTGCCGAGGCATGCCATGCGGCAAAACTGCGGCTGGGGTTCTATTATTCGCCGCCGGACTGGCATCACCCCGATTACCGCACCGAGCGCCATGCCCGCTACATTCAATACTTGCACGGACAACTGCGCGAACTCTGCACGAACTACGGCCCATTGGACGTGGTCTGGTTTGACGGGCTGGGCGGCACGGCGCAGGACTGGGACTCGGAAAATCTCTTCAAAATGATCCGCGAACTCCAGCCCCACATCATCATCAACAACCGCGCGGGACTGCCCGCGGATCATGACACGCCGGAACAAACCATCGGGCGTTTCCAAAAGGGCCGCGCGTGGGAATCGTGCATCACCATCTGCCAGCAATGGGCGTGGAAACCCAACGATGCACTGAAATCGTTGAAAACCTGCATTGACACGCTGGCGCGGTGCGCGGGCGGCGACGGCAATCTGCTGTTGAACGTCGGCCCGATGCCCACCGGCGAGATCGAACCGCGCCAAGTGGAACGGCTCAAGGAAATGGGCGCGTGGCTCAACGAGTATGGCGAAAGCATTTATGGCACGCGCGGCGGCCCGTTCCGCCCGGGAAAATGGGGCGCGGCCACTTGTAAGGACACGCGTATCTACCTCCATGTGCTCGCATGGCCGGACAACGTGGTGAAGCTTCCCGCGATTCCCCAAAAAGTGGTGGCGAGTTCCGTGCTCACGGGCGGCGTGGTGCAGGTGTCGCAGTCCGAGGAGGGCCTCTCGATTGCCGTGCCCAAGGAATACCGGCGGGAACTCGACACAATTGTCGTGCTGGCGCTGGACGGGCCGGCGGAGCAGGCGGATTCGGTTGCCACGGCATCCCATTCCCTGAGCATGGGGAAAAAGGCCATGGCGTCGAATGTCTACCAGAACATGGCCGCCCATGGCCCGGACAAGGCCGTGGATGACGATCCGAATACCCGCTGGGCAACGGACGCCGGCACGCATTCGGCCTGGCTGGATGTGGACTTGGAACGCCCCCAGCGCATCGGCAGTGTCTTCATGAGTGAGGAATACGAGCGCACCCGGTTGTTCAGTCTGGAGTATTGGGAGGGGCAGGTATGGAAACCCCTGGTGGAAGGAACGAAAATCGGGTTGGAGTGTGAATTGACCTTCAAGCCGGTCACGACGCCGAAGGTGCGGTTGAACATCCGCCAAGCCACCGAAGGCCCCACGCTTTGGGAATTCCAAGTGTTTCCCGCCAAATGATGCCGAAAGGAAGGGGATGATCCGGACCGCCCACCGGTTGGATTTCCCCGTTTATTTTGCTATAATCCCTTCTTGGTTTCTTTGTCTTTTATAAGTCCCTAATAATCATTAGGTTAGAAATACCATGCGCCGTTGGGGCGCGGAAAGGATAGGCTGTGTTTGGAATTCTACGGCATCTTCCCGGGCTGTTCTCGCACGACATGGCCATTGACCTGGGAACCGCCAACACGCTGGTTTTCGTAAAGGGCCAGGGCATTGTGTTGAGCGAACCGTCCGTGGTGGCCATCAATAAAGATACGGGCAAAGTGCGGGCGGTGGGCGTGGAGGCCAAGAGCATGATTGGCCGCACCCCCGGCAACATCGTCGCCATTCGCCCGATGAAAGACGGCGTGATCGCGGACTTTGAAACCACGGAGGAAATGCTCCGGTATTTCATCCAGAAGGTGCACAACCGCCGCCGGCTCGTATGGCCGCGCGTGGCGGTGGGCGTGCCCTCGGGGATTACGGCGGTCGAGCGGCGCGCGGTGACGGAAAGCGCCATGCAGGCGGGCGCCAAAAAAGTGTATATCATCGAAGAGCCGATGGCGGCGGCCATTGGCGCGGGGCTGCCGGTGCAGGAGCCGCAGGGCTGCATGATTGTGGACATTGGCGGCGGCACGACGGAAGTGGCCGTGATTTCGCTGGGCGGCATTGTGTTTTCAAAGTCGGTCCGCGTGGCGGGCGATGAAATGGACCAGGCCATCATCCAGCATCTCAAGCGCACCTACAACATGATGGTGGGGGAGCGCACGGCGGAAGAAATCAAGATTGCGATTGGTTCGGCGTACCCGCTCAAGGAAGAATTGGAAATGCAGGTGAAGGGCCGCGATCAGGTCATGGGCCTGCCGAAGGTGATCACCATCACCTCGGAAGAAATCCGCGAATCCCTGCGCGAGCCCGTCAGCGCGATAGTGGATGCCGTACGCGTGACGCTCGAACGCACGCCGCCGGAACTTTCCGCGGACATTGTGGACCGCGGGGTCGTGGTGGCGGGCGGCGGCGCCTTGCTGCGCGGCCTGGATCAACTGCTGGCGAAAGAAACCGGGTTGCACGTGGCGACGGCCGAGGACCCCCTTACCGCCGTCGTGCTGGGCGCCGGGCGCTTTTTGGATGAACTGAAGAACGCGCCCGAAGAGCGGATGTAACACCATCCAGGAAACAGCGTGATTTTTTCACGGTTTATACGCGAACACCGTCCCGCGGTCGTATGCACCGTGCTGATGTTCCTGTCCTTTGTCTCCCTGGTTACGGACACCAAATCCACCTTCATCCAGGACGGCGTCCGAAAAGCCGTGGCCATTACCGCGTTTCCCTTCCTCAAAGCCAAGAGCCTGACCGGGCAGGCCGTGAGCTACGTTACCGGCCTCGTTTTCGAGTATGATGCGCTGCGCAAGGAAAACGGCCTGCTGAAAACGGATGCGGTAAAACTGAAAATCGCCGCCAGCACGTGCGCCGAACTGCAAGACGAAAACAAGCGCCTGCGCGGCATGATGAATTTTGTCCGGGAGCAGCCCGGCATGGAACTCGAACCGGTCAAGGTACTCGAAAGCTACAAGGGAATGCTCCGCATAGACCGCGGTTCCGTGCATGGCGTGACCCCTGC
>CAYXPO010000017.1:0-20570 GCA_964466925.1 uncultured Nitrospirales bacterium | reverse complement strand
CCGGGTCCCACGCCTTGTCCAACAAGCGGATTTTCTCTCCCGCCAGCGCGAAGAACCGCCCCAGCACCGGGCCTAAATCGTCAGGTTTCAGTTTGTTGTTTATCTTCATATATTTACCTTGACAGCGTCTTTAGGGAAACATGGTACCACACATCGTGTCCCGGGGCCAGGTACTTGGACACACCTTCCGCCCGGACATGGTCTTCAGGCAAAGGCAATCGCTCCAATGATCGCGGTTCACCCTTAATGGCAGCTCCGCCATATGATTTCCCCATCTTCCAAAGATTGCCGATAAATGGTACCGCATCCACATTTCCTCTGCGTTGAAGGCATTACAGGTTCCCGTGGGTATCGCTAAGGAGAAGCAGTCTCATTGAATCATCCGCCGTAATCCGGCATGTCGCGCAAGAACCGCCAGGCCGGAACTATCCTGGGATTTCAGGGCGGGTGTTGCGTATAATACCCTTTTTAACAGGATGCCGCGCATGGGTGAAAAATTGATTGTACATAACCGCCGGGCGGGCCGGGATTATTCGGTGCTGGACCGTCTGGAGGCGGGTATCGAATTGGTGGGCACGGAGGTGAAGTCGCTCCGGGTGCATGGAAGCATGAGCCTGAAGGACTCCTTTGCGGACATCGAGGAGGGTCAGGCGTATCTGGTGGGGGCGCACATCGAGCCGTATGATCACGGGAATATTTACAACCACAAACCGGAACGGCGGCGGCGGTTGTTGATGCATAAGCAGCAGATTCTGAAATTGGGCCAGCGGGTGGAGGAAAAGGGGCTTACCCTGATTCCCTTGCGGGTGTATTTCAAGGACGGGATCGTGAAGGTGGAGTTGGGCCTCTGCAAAGGCAAGCAGAGTTTTGACAAGCGCGAGTCCATCAAAGAGCGCGAGAGCCAGCGCGAACTCAGCCGCGCCCTCAAGCAGGCTTCACGCCCCGCGCCCCCCCGGCGCTAATTGGCCTTGGTTTCCCGTCTTCGGGATGACAGTTGATGTGTGTGCCAGTGTCAGCGGCTATGCATGCGGCGTTGACGTTGACGCGGATTTGTCCCCGCGGTCTTCAATCACACATATGGAAAAGGGCGTGCCCTCGGCGGAATGTTATTCGTCCGTATTCGCACGGCGGAGGCGTTCGCTGAGGGTGATGATGATATTGACGAGGAGTTGGAGGGAGACTTCGCGGGGGAGGTCTTTTTTAAGGTCGTCGAGGGAGAGGACGAGGAGGCTGGTGGTGCAGGTGGCGGCGGCGCTGGCGCTGCGGGACTCGTTGCTCACAAGGGCCATTTCACCAAACATGTCGCCGCGGGTGAGCAGGGCGATTTCCTGCGGGCCGTCGAAAATGCGGACTTCCCCGCCGAGGATGACGAACATTTCGGCGCCCGGCTGCCCTTTTTCAAAAATATGTTCGCCGTCATCGTATTCGCGGGTGCTGCCGCGCGAGAAAATCCGGGCGACATCTTCCGGGGTCAGTCCGTGAAACAATTCCATCCGCCGGGCGAGCATGGCGTAGGTATCGCGCATGCTGTCCATCATCACGGCGGCCATTTCGCGCATGAGGATCGAGGAATCCGATTGCGCGGAACCGGTTGCCGGGGTGGGTGCGGGAGCCGGTTCCGGCTCGGCGTCCGCTTGGAAAACGGAGTGCAGGACATTCTCGGTGGTAATCGCGGGAGCGGGAGCGGGAACAGGCGCTGCCGTGGACGCGGGGGGTAATGCAGGCGCCGGGATTGGTTCGATCACGGGTTCGGGTATGGGCTCCGGCTCGGCTTCCAAGGCTTCCGGGAGGGCCTCGACGGCCTCCGGGATAATTTCCGGTTCCGGCTCCGGGGCTTTCACGGGTTCGGGGGGGGCTTTGGGAGCCACCGGGGGCGCGGGCTTGGATTCTTTCTGGGGAGAACGCAACCCGAGGGAGGTGGCGGAAAGTTCAACCGGTTCCCCCGATTTCGAGGTCCCGAAAAGGCGGCTGGCCACGGTATCGAAATGGTTATAGGCGCAGAGAATGGGTTTTATCCGGAGATTGGGGCAGCATTCCTTCACTTTTTGCAGGGCTTCGGCATCGAGCGGATTCACCATGGCGATGGTAAGGTTGCTCCCCATTTTGTCTATGGGCAGCAGGCGGTATTTGAAACAGATTTCCCGGGGGACAATGCCCACAATGGATTTGTCAATGAGGTAATCCAGGAGGCTGAGATGAGGCATTTTGCAGTGTTTGGCCAGGAAGGAAAGCAGGGATTTTTCGTCCAGGATTCCTTCCCGGATCAGGATTTCGCCAATGAAATCCCCCGTGGCCTTTTGAAGGGCCATGGCTTTCTGGAACTGTTCTTCGGTGAGGGCGCCTTCGTCCAGCAGGAGTTGGGGAAGTTCCTTTTTGGGGGCGGATTCCGGAGGGGGAACAGGGGCGGGCGCGGCCGCTTTTCCCTGGACGGCCTGTACGGGCGGGGCGGTGTTCCCGTCCACGGCTTCCGAATTTTTACTTTTACTCCATCGCAGCATTGGGCGCTATACCCCCGTGGTGCCTGTTTCCATCCGTGTCATGCGGGCATAGTACCACCCGCAGGGAAAATTCTCAACCGGCCCGCTGAACCGCCCCGTAAAAAATCGCTTGACAGGGGCGTCCATAAACAGTATCGTTTCCCCCATTAAAGGCGCAACGCTATCGCGGGAGGGAACCCCATGAACGCAACAGCTCCGCCTTCCACCCCGTTGATCGCGGTGGAGGGCCTTACAAAAAGTTATGATGGCCATCCGGTGTTGCTCAACATCAACCTGACCATCGAGGAAGGCGATCTGGTCTCGATCATCGGCCCCTCCGGCTGTGGGAAGACCACGCTGCTGAAATGCCTGAATGGCCTTGAAATCCTCGATGAAGGCGCCATTTCCATCGCGGACGTGACGTTGAAACGTTCGGGCAAGAACACGCACATGGACCGCGGCTTTTACGAGAAGGCCCATCAATTGCGCGCGGAAGTCGGCCTGGTCTTTCAATCGCTCAATCTGTTTCCGCACAAGACCATCCGGCAGAACATCATGCTGGCGCCCATGGTGGTGAAAAAAGAACCGCAGGACAGGGCGGAATCGAAGGCGGTGCAGATGCTGGAGAAAGTGGGGCTGGCGAAATACAAGGACCGGTATCCCTATCAACTCTCGGGCGGGCAGCAGCAGCGCGCCGCCATTGCCCGCGCGATGGCCATGTCGCCCAAGGTGATGCTGTATGACGAGCCGACGTCGTCGCTGGACCCCGAACTGGTGGATGAGGTGCTCGAGGTGATGCGCAGCCTGGATCAGGACGGCATGACCCAGGTCATCGTGACGCATGAGATGCGTTTCGCCAAGAACGCCTCGGATTACATTGTCTATATGGAGCACGGGGAGATCGTCGAAATCTCGGATGAAGATGAAATTTTCACCAATCCGAAAGATGATCGGACCCGCCGGTTCCTTAAACAATTTGTGGGACGCGACCTATGATGCACATCATTAAAAAGAATCGTTTCCGGGTAATCTTTCCTCCCTGGACCCGGTGTCTTCTGGCGGCGGCGGTGGTGTGCATGGCGGCGGGCATCCTTCCCGCCCATGCACAAGACGAAGGGGAGGCGGCCGCGGAGGGGGAAGAGGAAGAGGAAGCGATGGTTACCGTTCCCGCGGCGCCGGACGTGCTCCGGTACGGGGTGGACCTCGAAGGCGGCGTGCCGTACGTCTTCAACAATCCAGCACACGAAGGCCAGCTTATCGGCTACGAACAGGAAATCATCGAAGCGATTGCCAAGCGCATGGGCCGGACGCCGGTGCATGTGCAAAATGATTGGGACAAATTGATCCCCGGCCTGGAGCGCGATTTGTACGATATCGCCATCGAAGGGCTGGAAATCACCCCCGAACATGAAGAAGCCGTCGCCTTCACCCTCCCCTATTATGTCACCTGCCTGAAACTGGCCGTCCGCCGCGACTCCTTCCTCATCAATTCCCTCGAAGATTGCCACGGCAAAATCGTGGGCACCATGAAGGAATCCGTCGCGCAATATATCCTTGAAAGCATGGGCGATGTGGACATCCGGGGCTACCTGACCGAAGTGAACGGGTTCGAGGATTTGTCGAACGGACGTCTCGACGCCGCGCTCTTCGACGCCCCCGTGGCGCTGTATTACGGCGGCCCGCGGCCCGACGTGAAATTTGTCGGCCCCGAAATTGGCCGCATTGTATATGGATTCGCGCTGCGTCAAAAAGACCGTGAACTCCTCAATCAAGTGAATGAAATCCTTTCCGAAATGCGGCGGAACGGGGAATTGCGCACCATCCTGGAACGCTGGAACCTCTGGAATTCCCTGACCGCCGCCGAATTTCAGGATTTCGGCCCCGCAAAAACAGAACCCGTGATGTACAACACCTGGGTCGCGAACCAACGGCCCCTGTCCGGCTGGCGGGAACGCGCCCTCCGCTATTGGCACGTGCTCCCCATCTTCGGACGCGCCGCCATCGTCACCATGGAGATTTCCATTCTGGCCATGTTCCTGGCCATCTTTTGCGGGTTTGTCCTTGCCACCATCCGGGTCTACGCTCCCAAACCCCTCTCGATCCTGGCCACCCTGTATATCGAAATCATCCGGGGAACCCCCGTGCTGATTCAGTTATTCTTCATTTTTTACGGCTTGCCCGCGCTCGGCATCAAATTTTCACCGTTCGTGGCGGGGGTAATCGGACTGGGACTGAATTATGCCGCCTATGAGGCCGAAAATTACCGCGCGGGCTTCATCAGTGTCCCGCACGCCCAGATGGAGGCCGCGCTGGCCCTCGCCATGACCCGGTGGCAGGCAATTCGTTATGTAATTGCGCCTCAAGCCTTCCGTGTCGTGTTGCCCCCGGTGACCAACGATTTTATCTCCTTGCTCAAGGATTCCTCGCTCGTTTCCGTGATTACCATGGTGGAACTGACCAAAGCCTATGGCCAAGTGGCCACCACGTACTACGATTACTTCGGCACCGGCATCATCGTCGCGATCATCTACCTGCTGCTGGGGTTGCCGTTCGTGCGGCTGGCCCGGTGGACCGAACGCAAGCTCGCCGTGGCCCATGCCCGGCCCCGGTAAGCCTGTGAAACATGCGGCCCGCCCTGCCGGTGGATGGGGTGTGGCCTTTCGGGCAATAGCGGTTTGCGTGGACATGCAGGGGGTGGTATACTCCGCATTCCATGGAAGAACCAAGGTCCGCTTGGGTCAAGCGGCATACTTATTAGAAAGGATTATACGGCTGTGAATACACATGCATTGTCCATGCGCTGGAAGGCGGCGATTCTGCTGATGGCCGCATTCGTTGTGGCGGGAAGCGCCTTCGCGGAGAAAAAAGCGAAAACGAAAGACGCGGAACCGGCTCCCGCGCCGGCCGCCGAAGCGGTGGCGCCTGCGCCGGCCGCTCCAGCGGCGGCACCGGCGGAAGCCCCCGTTCAAGGGCAGTTCAAGATTGGGGTGGTGGATGTCCGGTTGCTCATGGCGGAATATGAAAAACGCAAGCAGAAATACGACGAACTACAGGGCGAAGCCGACAAGCTCCAAAAGGAGTTCGAGGGGATGCGCTCGAATTTTGACAAGCAACGCCAGGAGTATGAGGCGAAGAAGGCCACGATGAGTGCGGATGAGCGCCGGGAACGGGAAAGCCAGTTGGAATCAGAACTGGAAAGCCTCAAAACCGAATTCGCCAAACGCCAGCGGCAGATTGACAACGCCGAAGAGAAAATTCTCGGGGAAGTGGAGCAGGACATTGAAGGGGTCATCGAGCAGATTGCCCAAGAGGGCCACTATCATCTGATTCTCAAGGCCAAGACCGGCGCCATGGGCAGTGTCCTGTATCATAGCCCCACGATTGATGTGACCACGAAAGTGCTGGAAGTGCTAAATGCGCAAAAAGCGTCTTCGCCGGCCCCCGCCCCCGCGAAAACGGAAGGCGGGAAGAAAAAAGCGAAGTAGGGCCATTGGTTTTTACCCTGGTTTTATGGTATACTGCGCCTAATTGTAAGTGTGATGTATGCTTTCGAGGGTAGGGTGTAGTGGGTGTTTTAACCACTAACTAAAGGATATTGATAGGGCCGCTTTTCGGCCCCAATCACGCATGGACATATCCATATTAAACGCTCCGCCGGGCGCTGCCGCACAATGAGCATGACGGTTGGCGACATCGCTGAATTGGTCGGCGGCACGGTGCTGGGCGACAGCAGTGCGCCGGTAACCGGTGTGAATGGCATTAAAGAAGCCCAACCGGGCGAACTCACTTTTGTGCGTTCGGCCCGGTATCTGCCTTTGATTTACACCACCCAAGCGACGGCGGTATTGATAGCGGAGCCGCCGGAGGGGCAAACGCCCACACTGATTGTCTGTCCTCAACCGGATTTGGCCTTTGCTCAGGTGCTTCAATGTTTTTCCCAACGGCAAACCCGGCATCCCTCCGGAATCCACCCAACGGCGGTCATAGGGGAAAATGTGACGCTGGGGGCGGGGGTGGCGCTGGACGCCCATGTCAGCCTGGCGGCGGACTGTGAAATTGGCGCGCGCACCATTCTTTACGCGGGGGTTTCCGTGGGGCGGGGGGTAAAAATCGGAGAAGACACCATTATCTACCCCAATGTGGTGCTTCGGGAGGATACCGAGGTGGGTTCCCGGTGCATCATCCATGCGGGGGCGGTCTTGGGCAGCGACGGGTTCGGTTTTGCGCCACTTGGGGGGCAATGGATGAAAATCCCGCAAATCGGACGGGTGGTGGTGGAAGATGACGTGGAAATCGGGAGCAACACAACGATAGACCGGGCCACCTTCGGCGTCACCCGCATCCGGCGGGGCACGAAGATCGATAATTTGGTGCAAATCGGGCATAATGTGGAGATTGGCGAGCACTGCGCCCTGGCCGGAATGGTCGGAGTGGCGGGCAGTGTTGTAATAGGAAATCATGCGCAACTCGGGGCCGGAGCCGGCATTGCCGGCCATATAGACATTGGCGAACGCGCCATGGTCGCCGCCCGGTCCGGAGTGCATAAATCGGTGGCGCCCGGCGCCATAGTAAGCGGCTACCCGGCGTTTGAACACGAACAATGGCTGCGCTCGGTCGCGGTGACCCGGAACCTGCCGGAATGGTCCAAGCGGGTTCGGCAGCTTGAACGCCAGGTGGAGGCATTGGAGAAAAAGTTACTCCATGAGTGACAAGCAAAAGACGATTGCGGAACCCATCTCCTTTTCCGGAGTGGGGCTCCATACCGGCAGCCTGACAACGGTCACCTTCCGCCCCGCCCCGGCGAACGCGGGCATCGTGTTTTGGCGGGTGGACCTGCCGGAAAAACCGGCCATCCCGGCGGATATAGACCATGTGGTGGACGTATCGCGGGGCACCACCATTGGCGTGGGCGAAGCCCGCGTCCATACCGTCGAGCATGCCATGGCCGCCATGATGGGGCTGGGGATTGACAATCTTTATATTGAAATAGACGCGGATGAAATCCCGAACGGAGACGGCAGCGCCCTGCCGGTCTACAATACCTTGTCGAAGGCGGGGGTGGTGGAACAGGATGCGG
This sequence comes from uncultured Nitrospirales bacterium, assembly GCA_964466925.1. Taxonomy (GTDB): domain Bacteria; phylum Hydrogenedentota; class Hydrogenedentia; order Hydrogenedentales; family CAILVY01; genus CAILVY01. The sequence continues at coordinate 13,016 of CAYXPO010000017.1, read as the reverse complement.
ACCGGAACTACATCGTGGTGGACCGTCCGGTGTATTACCGTCAGGACGACGTTACCCTGAACGTACTCCCGTCCGATGACCTGAAGATTACCTTGACCATTTCGTATGACCATGTGGCCATCGGCACCCAATATGCCTCGTTCACAATCACGGGGGACACCTTCAAGGACCAGATTGCCCCGGCCCGGACCTTTTGTTTCCTGCGGGAAGTGAAAATGCTTCAGGACGCGGGACTGATTCGCGGCGGCAGCCTGGAAAGCGCGGTCGTCATCGGCGATGACACCATTTTGAACGATGAACTGCGGTTCCCGGACGAAATGGTGCGGCACAAGATTCTTGACTTGCTGGGCGACACCTACCTGCTGGGCCGCCCGCTGAAGGGCCACATCGTCGGCGTCAAGAGCGGTCACGAAAAGAACGTAATGTTCTCGAAGCAAATTAAAAAGGTCTATTTTAACGGCCATGACCTTCCACCGCTCAAGGATTATAAAATCTCGTCCATGCGCCAGAAACCGGCGTTGGACGTCAATAAGATCATGAAAATCCTGCCGCACCGCTATCCCTTCCTGCTGGTGGACCGGATTTTGTCCTTCGAGCCTTGGAAACACGTGACAGGCATCAAGAATGTGACCGTGAATGAGCCGTTTTTCCAAGGACACTGGCCGGATGTGCCGGTGATGCCGGGGGTGCTCATCATCGAGGCCATGGCACAAGTCAGTTCCGTATTGACGTTCACCGCACAAGGCGAACCCAACGGCCAGTTGGCCTTCTTCATGGGCGTGGAAAAGGCGAAATTCCGGCGGACGGTGGTGCCCGGCGACCAGTTGGTCATCGAAGCGGAAATGATGCACTGGCGGCACAATGCGTACAAGGTGAAGGCGGTGGCGATGGTGGACGGCGCGGTGGCGGCGGAAGCCATCATGTCCTTTAGCGTAATGGACAACGAGCCGTAATCCGGCGGTTTTTTTTAAGCAATTTCGTTCTGTTTCATGGGATGGCGTTTGGGGGCGGTTTCATGCGGCACCAAACGGACCAAAGCGCCCACCGCCACGTTGGCCACAGGGTTGCGGTGGCGCAGCCAGGTGACGAGGGGCGCGGGTTGCGCGCCGAGCCGGGCCTTGGCATCCAGGGCGGTCCGGCCAAAACTGATCCGGCGGCATTGCCATTCCAGTCATGGATCACGGTGTATAGCAGGCGCAGATAAACAGGGGCTTCCGCATTGGCTTCATACTCCAGGGAGGCGTTCTCCGTGAGCGTATCCCACGGGCCGCTTGGCACGTCCGCCATCCGCTCGGCCATGGTGATCTCGAAGTCTTTCACGTACATCCTTTCACCGCGCCCGCCTCCGGGCAAGGGCCATTATAGGGGATGGGGGCCGTGGCGGGGAAACATTCGCCGGGTTGGACCGGGGGAACCGTTTTGACTATGATAGGCGGGCAGGGCAACCCCTTCGGAACGTATCGTGGGACCGGGGGATGCAACCGTTTCCTCCGGCGGCGCAACACCGGCCAGGCGCCGCGCCCGCCGGAAAACAAGTGAGGGACGCGCATGGCCAAAAAGAAATTCCAGCCGGGTTGGAATGAAGAGCCGCCGCGGAAAGGCTCGTACCGGTCCATCTTCAAATTGGGCCGGCCCAATGAATTCAAACATCCCCGCGCCGAATTGATCGAGATCATCAAGCATGAATTCGGCATGACCGACGAGGATTTCAAGAACCGGCAGTTTGAAGGCCATGAGATGGTGGCGCTGAATAAAAAGCCCGGTGTCAGCGGCGCCCAGATCGCCGCATTTCAGGAAATGGTTGGCCCGGAAAATGTATCGCTCGAGGAGTATGACCGGGTTAAGTACAGTAGCGGGCAGACGCTCCGGGAAGTGTTCGAACTCCGGCACAACCGGATCGCCGATGCCGCCGACCTGGTGGTGAAGCCCCGAAACAAACACGATGTGCAAAACATTGTGCGGTATGCTTATGAGCAGAAGATACCGGTTTCCGTGTACGGCGGCGGGTCCTCGGTGGTTCAGGGGATTGCCCCGCGGCACGGCGGCGTGGTCCTGGTCATGAACGCCCACATGAACCAGATTCTTTACATTAACGAACTCAACCAAACCGTTACGGTCCAGCCGGGCATGATGGGGCCGGACTATGAGGAGGCGTTGAACCAGGCGCCCGAGCGCTTCAACACCCGGCGCCGTTATACCGGGGGCCATTTTCCCCAGTCGTTCGAGATTTCCTCGGTGGGCGGATGGGTGGTCACCCTCGGCTCGGGTCAGGCCTCGACGTATTACGGCGACGCCTATCACTTGGCGCTTGCCCAGGAATATGTGACCCCGGCGGGTTCCTTCAAGACCCATGCGTATCCCGCGTCCGCGGCCGGCCCCAAGGTCAACGACATCATGAAGGGAAGCGAAGGCGCATTCGGTATCCTGGTCGAGCAGACCATGAAAATTTACCGGTTCCAGCCGGAAAACCGGCAATACTTCTCGTTCATGTTTCCTTCCTGGGATGCGGCGGTAGAGGCCAGCCGCGAGATCATGCAGGGCGAGTTCGGCCTGCCTGCGGTGTACCGGATTTCCGACCCCGAGGAGACCGATCACGGGCTGAAACTGTTCGGCGCGGGCGGGAAAAGATGGTTCGAGTCATTTATGGCATTGACCAAAAACAAGCCCGGCGAGCGCTGCATCGCCATGGGAACGGCCGAAGGGGAAAAGGGCTACACCCGCCACGTCAAGGATCAAATCAAAAAAATCTCGCATCACTACGGCGCCACGTATCTCAGCAGTTTCCCGGCCCGGAAGTGGGAAAAAACGCGCTACAAGGAACCGATGATGCGGGAGGACTGGATGGACTACGGGATCATCGCGGACACCCTCGAGACCTCGGTCACTTGGGACAACCTGCACCGCGTCCATCAGGAAGTCCGGGCCTTTGTCAAAGCCCGGCCCCGGACCGTTTGCATGACCCACGCTTCGCATTTCTATATGAACGGGACCAACCTCTATTTCATTTTCATGCTTAAGCCCGATTCTTGGGAGGAGTTCGCCGAGTTTCATGCCGGGGTCGTGAGCGCGATTATCCAAGCCGGCGGTTCCATCAGCCATCACCACGGGGTGGGGCGGCTTCTGGCCCCCTGGATCGAAGACTATCTTGGGCCGGAACAAATGGCGGTGCTCCGCGCCTTGAAAAAGCATTTCGACCCTCGGAATCTCATGAACCCCGGCGGACTGCTCGCCCTTGATACGCCTCCGCCCGAGCGATGAAAGACGCGGCATGTCTCACCGCCCGCGCGTCATCGCCCTCGGACACAACCATTGAGACTATTCAAATGATAACTCGAAGACAATGGCTGAAACGGACGGGCGTTGGCGCCCTAAGCGTAATGGCGGGGTGTGTTTCCAAGGGGGAGGAAAAGCCTGAAGCACGGCATCCGTGGGTGGGGTACAGCCGGTTGCGGACCAACCTGCCGGGGGGGCGGTATGCCAATGCCATCACGATGCGGGCGTGGGCGGTGCGGATGGACGGCGCGGAGGCCCGGCCCCTTGCGGAGGAGTTGTCACAAGAACCATATAGCTGGACGCAGTTCGCGGGATGGTCGCCGGATGGCCGGTATGCCATCATTGGACGCGGCTGGGAAAGTCCTGAGAACGGCGCGTGGGAGGAGGAACACCACACCTTCCGCATGACGGAAGGCTGGCGTTATGACATGTATCTGCTCGATTGGAACACGGGCGCGCTGACGAACCTCACGGAAGTGGAGCGTGTGAGCGATTACAATACCGGCTTGTTCTTTATCCCCGGCGATTCCGGACGATTGGGGTTCCAGGCGCTCATCCATGGAGAATCACATCCGTTCGTCATGGACCGCGATGGGCACAACAAGCGCGACATGACCTCCGGCAAGAAGGGATTCACCTACGGGATGGGCGTGTCGCCGGACGGCAAGCACCTTTCGTACCACAAAGACTACAAGGTCTATATCGCGGACGCAAAAACGGCGGAGGCCAAGCAGATCGATACGGGCCAGGTTTTTAATTTCGGGCCGCAATGGTCGCCGGACGGCCAGTGGGTGATGTTCGTGGCGGGGCCGGACGCCAAGCATGCCGACCCCTATGTCGTGCGCCGTGACGGAACCGGCCTAAGGAAAGTTGCCAGCCGCCACGGATACTGGGGGTCGGTGCTGGTCCTGGATGTGTACGATTATCACGAGGGCAGCAGCGACGTGCCGGTGTGGGCCGCCGACAGCCAGGGAATTTTCTACACCGCGCAGCAGGGAACTTCCGTGCAACTGATGTGGGGCTCGCTGGAGGGGGAAACGCACCAACTGACCCACACGCCTGAAAATACGCTCCATTACCATCCGCAAGTGTCGCCGGACGGACGCTGGCTGGTGTTCGGTTCCAACCGGACCGGCACGCGCCAACTCTATGGCCCCCCCGCCCCCCCCAAAACCCCCCCCCTTCCAAACAGACCTCGAAGACCGCGCCATCACCCACGTGGAACCGGGTGCCGGCGCCATGTGGGCGCGTATTTCTCCCGTGTGAAGGAACGGCACAGGGGGGAGTGTTTATGCGGTGCGGTGCCCGTCCAAGTTTCGCACAGGCCGCAACATGGCTCTTCGAGGGAAACCGGAAGGCAAAAAATCCAACGGATTATGGCCCGGCGGATGCGGATGGGGCGGATGCGGATGGAGCGGATTTGCACGGAAGATCGTTCCGCGGGGATCGTACCGAGAATTGCCCGCGCGGGGGGTGGGATTCCCGCAAAATAGCGCGGGAACCTTTGGAAGCATTCCGGCATTCATTGCTTGTAGGTGAAGTTGCCGGGGGGTGGACATCCTCAGTATACTCAGGGCCGTATTGAACGGGATTGCCCCGCGTCCGCAGGCGCCCGCAATGACCGCGTGGAATGTGTGTCCGGGGGTCATTGCCGGGCGTAAACACGGCGCGCGGCGGGGCGCCGGAATCGCGTGGAAAGCCGTATTAAATGCGTTTTGAAGCTTATGTAGCCGCACGGTACCTTCGGGGGAAACGGAAAAACCGCTTTGTCAACCTGATCGGGATTATCTCGGTGGCGGGGGTGTGTGTCGGCGTGATTACGCTCATCGTGGTGATGAGTGTGATGACGGGGTTTGACATCGAGTTGATGAACACCATCGTGGGCAACCGGTCGCATTTGACGATCTATGCCCGGGGGGAATCCACCCTCGGCGATTGGCAAAAGGCCATTAACGATGTTGAAAAGGTATGTCCGCAAATCGTGGCGGCCAGCCCGATGGTCACCATCGAGGCCTTGCTCCGGAACGGTGAAAACACGACCGGGGCGCTCATCTTGGGGTGCGACCCCCAACTTCAATCGAAAGTGACGGACCTCGCCAGGAATCTCACAAACACGGAAGGCCGCACGTTTGGCCGGGGCGAATTGCCGAAGGAAAAGGAGATTGTGCTCGGCTACCGGCTGGCCAACCGGCTTAACGCGTCGGTCGGGGACGAGGTGGTGGTGTTCACGGCGCGCTCGACGGTGAAGGCCATGCTGGGCAAGCAGATGGGCACGCCGGTCTGGCTTCGGGTGAGCGGGATATCGCAGGCGCGCATGTCGGATTTTGATGAACTCTATTCTTTCGTGGACTTGGCCACGGCCCGAATGCTGAAGGGGCAAGCGGGCGTGGACGGCATCCAGGTGAAACTGACGAACCCGTTTGAGGCGGACGCCGTCTGCGCCGCTATCCGGGCGGCCCGGCTGCCGTATACCGGCCAGACCTGGTATCAGGATCAGGAGGCTTTTTTCGAGGCGCTCAAACAGGAAAAACTGGTGATGTTCATTATTCTGGCCTTCATCGTGCTGGTGGCGGCCTTTAACATTACCAGCACGCTGATCATGATTGTGATGGAAAAGCGGCGGGATATCGGCATTCTGCGGACCCTGGGCTCGAGCGCCGGCTCCATTCTGCTCTTGTTCATCATCCAGGGCTTGATGATCGGCCTGAGCGGGGCCTTTCTGGGCACGTTGCTCGGCGCCCTGCTGGCGTATAATTTGAATCCCATCGCTGAATTTCTCGCCTGGCTGCTGGGCGTCGATCTGTTCAACAGCACGATTTATTACTTCGATCACATCCCCGTGAAGGTGGTGCCCCGGGATGTGTTCTGGATCACCTTCTCCGCCGTTGTGCTGACGTTCCTTTCCACGCTGTATCCGGCCTGGAGCGCGTCGCGCGTGAACCCCGTGGATGCCCTGCGCTATGAGTAACGTTATTGAGTGCCGCAATCTCGAAAAAGCCTACCATGACGGCACGCGCGAACTGCGCATCCTCAATGGCGTCAACCTCCAGGTGGAGGAAGGCGAAATCCTGACCATCAGCGGCCCGTCCGGGGTGGGAAAGAGCACCCTGCTCCACATCCTGGGCACCCTGGACAAACCCACCGGCGGCGAAATCCTGATTCGCGGCAAATCCCTCGGCAAACTAAGCTGGAACGCGATCAACGAAGTGCGCAACAAGGAAATCGGGTTCGTGTTCCAGTTTTACCACCTGCTGCCGGAATTCTCCGCCCTCGAGAACGTCATGATGCCCGCCCTCTGCCGCGGCGCCACCCGCAAGGCCTGCCGCGCCCGTGCCGAGGAATTGCTGCATAAGGTCGGACTGGGCGACCGCATGACGCACAAGCCGGGCCAGTTGAGCGGCGGAGAGCAGCAGCGCGCCGCCATCGCCCGCGCATTGTTCAACAAGCCCAGCGTCGTACTGACCGACGAACCCACGGGGAACCTCGATGAGAACACCGGCGCCAGCATTGTCGAGCTGCTTTGGGACCTCAACGCGAAAGACGGCTTGACCCTAGTGATCGTCACCCACGACGAACAACTCGCCGCCCGCGCCCACCGCTGGGTGCACCTCCACGCCGGGAAAGCGCATACAAAGAAATAGTACATTTTTTCTTTTCCGCCCATGGGTGTTTTCCAATTTTCCCGTCAAAGTTGACATAGTGTGAAATCAGAAGGTATAACTTCGCCCCGGAGTGATGTAATAATCCATGCCGGCAGGAATTCATGGAGGGAGACACCGGGTGAAACATTTCTTTGAACGCAAATCCCTGGAGTTGTTATTGGAAGAGATGCAGGGGGAGCATCGCCTTCACCGGGCGCTGGGGCCCGTGGCCCTGACGGCGCTGGGGATTGGCACGATCATCGGGGCGGGGATTTTCGTGGTGACGGGGCAGGTGGCGCGGGATGTCACGGGGCCGGCCATCATCATGTCGCTGGTCTTCTCGGGAATGGCCTGTGTGTTCGCGGCATTATGTTATGCGGAGTTTGCCTCGATGGCCCCCATCGCGGGGTCGGCCTATACGTATGCATACGCGACGCTGGGAGAGGTGTTCGCCTGGATCATCGGCTGGGACCTGATCGTCGAGTACACGATTGCCTCCTCCACGGTGGCGCACGGCTGGTCGGCCTATTTTCAGAAACTATTGCACCTGTTCGGGCTGGAATTGCCGAAAATGCTGGCCTTGGCGCCGTTTGACGGGAATCTGCACTTCACGGGCACCCTGATTGATTTGCCGGCGGTGGTCATTTCCACGATTCTGACGGTGGTGCTGGTGATCGGCATCCGGGAGAGCGCCTGGGTGAACGGGATCATGGTGCTGATCAAGTTGTCCGTGGTCTTGCTGGTGATCCTGGTGGGCGTATTCTTCATTCATCCGGAAAACTGGACGCCGTTCGCGCCGTATGGCTGGAAAGGCCTGAGTTTCTTCGGCGATTCGTTTATCTGGGGCGAACTGAGAGACGGCAAGCCCGTGGGGGTGCTGGCGGGGGCGGGGATGATGTTCTTTGCCTACATAGGCTTTGACGCGGTATCCACGCAGGCGGAGGAGGCGCGCAATCCCCATCGGGACGTGCCCATCGGCATCATCCTCTCGCTGCTGATATGCACGGCGCTGTACATCGCGGTGGCGGCGGTGGTCACGGGCATGGTGCCGTATGACCGCATTGACCGTGACGCGCCCGTGGCGGCGGCGTTCATGTCGGTGGGGCTGCCCTGGGCGCAGTTCGTGATCTCCGTGGGCGCGCTCACCGGCATTACGTCCGTGCAGCTCGTGTTGATGCTCAGCCAGCCGCGCGTGCTGCTGGCCATGGCCCGGGACGGCATGCTGCCGCCCAAATTCTTCGCGGCGGTGCATCCGCGCTTCAAAACGCCCTGGAAAACCACCATCATGACGGGCGTGGCGGTGGGTACGATTTCGGGATTGCTGCCCTTGCGTATTTTGCTGGAACTGGTCAATATCGGCACCCTGCTGGCGTTTGTGATTGTGTGTTTGTCGGTGCTGGTGATGCGGCGGATACGGCCCGAAGTGGAACGCCATTTCCGCTGCCCTTTCGTGCCCTTTGTACCGGTGATGGGCACAATCCTCTGCCTGATCCTGATGTTCTCCCTCCCCTCCGAAAACTGGCTGCGCCTGATGGTGTGGTTCGCCATCGGCTTTGTCATCTATTTCTTCTACGGGCGCCATAACAGCGTCTTGGCCAAACGCCGCCGGGAAAACAAATAACAACGCCGGGAAAAATCCCCGCGGTCCTCGCTTGTTATTGGCTGGGCCAACCTGTTTCAGCCGTTTGCGCGAACGGAATTTCGTGGTGTAGTGCCCAAGGGGAATCTTTTCAAGTGAGTGTGTAAATGAAGGTTCCCTCCCGCACCGTCTTGTGCACCAGGCCTTTTGTTTCAAGATGCCGCAGATGGGCGGCGGCCTCGCCCACGGCGAACCATTGCTGCATTTGCGGAAAGTGCGCCCAGGATTTCGCGGCGAAGTCCCAGGTCATCCGCGCGGCCGTTTCGTATGCGGTGTTAACCCCGGTTTTGAGAATCCGTACAACCTCGTCTTCCCGCGCGTGATGGTGTTCCTTCAATTCCCGGAGGCGCCCCCGAAAATCGCTGAACACGCGCCGGTGCCCGGGCAGCACCAGGGCAACCTCCAGGTCATACACCTTGTCCAGGTTTGCCAAATACATTCCCAGCGTATCGGTGTCATCCGCCGTCGCGGAGATGTTCGGAGTGATGTCCCCCAGCACATGATCCCCCGACAGCAAAATCCGGTGGTTCGATTCATACAGACACAGGTGCCCCGGACTGTGGCCGGGCGTGCTCACGCACGTGAACCGGCAACCACCCGCCTCAATCGTGTCGCCATCGCGCAGAAGGGTGAACTCCGGGTAGCGCGGCGGGCTGTTCCGGAGTCCGGGATGTTGTTTCATGGCGGCCTCAAGCCCCGCTTCCCGGAATCCGCACGCGCGCCCGTATTTAATCAAACGGGCGAGAAAAGCGCCGGGATTGAAGGTGTGCACCCATTGCGCCTCGGGTTCGTTGAAGTACACCCGCGAACCTTCCGCGGCGAAGGCCGTTACCAACCCCAGGTGATCCGCATGAAAATGCGTGATGAAAAAATCCATGCGCGACCGATCAATATCGAGTTCCCTAAACCCCGCCTCCAAAGCCTCGCGGCATTCGGGCTGATTCATCCCCGTATCCACCACCAGCGTGCGGTCTTTTGAAGTAACGACATAGGCATTGATGTTCCGCAACGGATTCCCGGGCAAGGGGACCTCGATCCGAAACAGGTTCGGAAGAATCGTTTCAATCATGCCGGTACGGTTCCTTTCATGGCGCGTGTTACGCATGGGGATGGGCGTCGTGGTAAACCTGTTTGAGGCGATCAATGCTGACGTGGGTGTAAATCTGGGTGCTGGAGAGGCTTTCGTGGCCGAGGAGTTCCTGCACCACGCGGAGGTCGGCGCCGGCGTCGAGCAGATGGGTGGCGAAGGTGTGGCGGAGGGTGTGCGGCGACACCTCGTGGCGTCCGGGCAGAATCTGGCGGACGTACCGTTCGACCACGCGCTGCACGCTGCGCGAAGTGAGAGGGCCGCCGCGCGCGTTTACAAAAGTTATCGCGTGTTGCGGCTGGCCGAGATCGGAACGCACCGCCAGGTAGGCTTTTAACGCCTTGACGGCGTGGGAACCCAATTGGGCGATGCGCTCTTTCTTGCGCTTGCCGAACACCCGCATGACGCCCTGGCCAAAATCAATGTCGGGAATTTTCAGCGCGGTGAGTTCACTGGCGCGGATACCGCTCGAGTAGAGTGTTTCCAGGAGGGCGCGATCCCGCAGACCGAGTGGCGTACTGGTGTCGGGGGCTTCCACCAGCGCCGTGACTTCGGGGATCGAAAGCACATCCGGCAGATTGCGTCCGATCTTGGGTGATTTCACACTGAGCGCGGGGTTGGTTTCGATGCGGCCGGTGCGGACGAAATACTTGAAGGCGGCGCGGATGGCGGCCAGTTTGCGCGCGGAGGTCCGGGGGGTGCCGCCCGCCGTCTGGACATGGGCGAGGAACGCGCGGATTTCATTTTTCCCGGCTTTGCCCATCACCTCCAGCGAGGCGCGCGGACGGGGCTCGCCCTCCCCGCGCCGCAGGGCCTTCACGCCGTTCACCAGAAAATCGCAGAACTGATCGAGGTCGTTCATATAGGCGCGGAGCGTGTGCTGGGAGAATCCCCGCTCCACCTTCAGATAATGTATGAATTGCAGCACGTCAACGACGGACATGGCGGCTTTCCTCGAAACGCGTTCCGGCCATGAGCGTATCAAACGCCAGTTGGTTTGACAAGCGCAAGAAGAAAAAAGCGCAGAAGAAATCTGCGCCAACAGAGCACTTCTTAAGAATATTTTACGCGTCCGCGGGTTTTTCTTCCGGCAGGAGTTCCTCGAAGCCGCAGCCGGGAACCGGGCAGTGGCGGGTGTGGGGCTTGGTTTTGGATTTGGTGGCATAGGTCCACGCGTTGCCGCATTTCGGGCAGGCGGTGGCTTTGTCGAGCTGGCCGAAGACGGCGAAAGTACAGGCGGGATGTTTGTCACAGCCGATAAAGCGGCGTCCGCGGGCGATTTTGCTGACGAGGGTGCCGTCGCAGCCGGGCCGCAGGCAGTTCAACCCCAATTCCATGGGTTTGGTGAAGCGGCATTTCGGATACTTCTCGCATCCGTAAAATTCGTCGCCGCGGCGGCTCTTGCGAATCAGGAGGAACGCGCCGCATTGGGGACATTTCTGGTCCGTCTTCTTGGGCGGTTCTTTGGGCGGGCGGATGACTTTGTTTCCCTCTTTGTCGAGGCTGAAGGTGTTTTTGCATTTGGGATAGGTGGAGCAGGACATGAATTTCCCGAAACGGCCCTGCCGGATCACCATGGGGGCGCCGCATGCTTCGCATTTCTCATTGGTTTCTTCCACCTGGGAGGCGCGGCTGATCTTTTTCGTCCCTTTGCACGCGGGATAATCCTGGCAGGCAATAAAGACGCCGAACCGGCCTTCGCGCACTTCCATGGGCTTGCCGCATTTCGGGCATTTGTTCCCGCCTTCCTCCATGGAACCCATGGCCATTTTATGCTGGGCGGCGGTGAGGTCTTTTTCGAAGGCGGAATAGAAATCACGCAGCAGGTGGTGCCATTCCCGCTGACCATCTTCGACAAGGTCGAGGTCTTCCTCGAGGCGGGCGGTGAATTGCAGGTCCATGATGTCGGGGAAGTGTTCCAATAGCACCTGATTCACGTTTTCGCCGAGTTCGGTGGGTTTTAACCGGCCCTTTTCGCGTTCGACATAGCCGCGGTCCAAAATGGTATTCACGGTGGGGGCGTAGGTGCTGGGACGCCCGATGCCGTTTTCTTCCAAAGCGCGGATCAAGCTGGCCTCGGTGTAGCGGGCCGGGGGTTTCGTGAATTGTTGGTCCGGTTGCACCCCTTCGGAAACGAGGGACTCATCCTGGTTCACTTCCGGCAGGCGGTTTTGTTCACTGCGGTCCACGTCGCCGTTGCCGTTGGTTTCCGGTTCTTCCGTGGTTTCTTCATAGAGCTTGGTGAATCCGGCGAATTTCATGACCGACCCGGTGGCGCGGAAGGTGTATATCTTGGCGGAAACATCCACCGTGGTCTGATCCAATATTGCCGGAGTCATCTGGCATGCCACAAATCGTTGCCATATAAGGAGATACAGCTTATACTGCTCTTCGGTCAGGTATTGCCGGATGCTTTCGGGGGTACGGGAGGCGGCGGTGGGCCGTATCGCTTCATGGGCGTCTTGAGCGCCTTTTTTCCCCTTGTAAAAATTGGGTTGTTCCGGAAGCATGGCAGGCTCAAAATTCTGGCTGATATACGCGCGGACATCGTCCAAAGCTTCCGGTTCGATGCGGGTGGAGTCGGTGCGCATGTAGGTGATCACGCCGACGCGTCCCTCGCCGCCCAATTCGATGCCTTCATACAGTTGCTGCGCGATACGCATCGTGTTGCGGGGGTTATAGCGCAGTTTTCGGGAGGCTTCCTGCTGCAAGGTACTGGTGATGAATGGCGGATAAGGCCGGCGCCGCACTTCCTTGCTGTCAATGGACGCCACCTGGTATTCAGCGCCCTCGAGGTCGTTCACGATGGCGGTGGCGGTTTCTTGATTGGTAATTTGGGCCTTTTCGCCCCGGATGGCGTTCAGACGGGCGACGAACCGGTCTTCGCGGGGGGTTCGCAGGGTAACATCTATGGTCCAGTACTCTTCCGCAGTAAACGCGCGAATCTCGCTTTCGCGGTCGCAGACCATGCGGACGGCGACGGATTGCACACGCCCGGCGCTCAAGCCTTTCCGGATACTCCACTGAAGCAAGGGACTGAGCTTGTAGCCCACCAGCCGGTCCAGCACGCGCCGGGCCTGTTGGGCGTTCACGAGGTTCTCATCAATGGGCCGGGGGTGTTGGGCGGCTTCCAAAACGCTTCGGCGGGTGATGGCATTGAATACGATGCGTTCAATGGGTTTCTTTTCCCGTTCCAGCAGGGTGGCCACATGCCAGCCGATGGCCTCTCCCTCCCGGTCGGGGTCGGAGGCAATCAGGATGCGTTCGGCTTTTTGCGCGGCTTCCTTCAGGGCCTGGATGGCCTTGGCGGCTTTTGGAATGGACACATATTTGGGGTTAAAATCGTGTTCCAAGTCCACGCCCAATTCATTTTCGG
>CAYXPO010000016.1:12044-20615 GCA_964466925.1 uncultured Nitrospirales bacterium | reverse complement strand
AACATGACGCCGAGACTCTTGCAGGCATCCGACACCTCGCGAACGACATCGCCTTTCCCCTCGCGCCACGGGCTGGCCTTGAGGCTGTATTCGCTGTACGCCGTGGGGTAAATGGCGAAACCGTCATGATGCTTGGCCGTCACAACAATGTATTTCGCGCCCGCTTCCTTGGCCGTTTGTATCCACTGCTTGGCGTCAAATTCCGAGGGGTTGAACGTTTTGGGATCGCGGGTGCCGTCCGACCATTCCACGTTGTGAAAGGTGTTTATGCCGAAGTGAAAGAACATTCCAAATTCCATATGTTGCCATGCCAGTTGCTGCGGGGTTGGCACGGGCAACAGGGGTTCGGGAGGGGGCACGGCGCTGAGGCAGGCGGCAAGGACGGCGGAAACAGCGAAATTCATAGTACATCCTCCGGTTGAAATGCGGCCTCCATACTAGCCGCGAAGGGGATGGAATGCAATCCCTGTGATCGCGCGGGCGCGTGATCTCCTTTTCCCTTGTGTGTCCGAGGGTGTCTGGGGTACCATTTTCATATTCACACAATGGGAGGTTTTCATGAAAGCGGTGATTATGGCGGCGGGCAAATCAACCCGCACGTATCCGTTGACCTTGACCCGGCCGAAGGCCCTCTTGCCGATTTTGAACAAGACCATTTTGGAGCACCAACTGGATGCGCTGTCCGGTCTGGTGGATGGGGTTGTGATGGTGGTGGGATATAAAAGCGAAATGATTCGGGAGCGGTTTGGAAGCCGCTATGGCGCGCTTGCCATTGATTATGTGGAACAGGAGGAGCAGCGGGGCACGGGGCATGCCGTGTTGTTGTGCGAACCGCTGGTGGACGGACCGTTTATCGCTATGAACGGCGACGACCTGTTCGCGGCGGGGGATTTGGCGCGGCTGGCGCGGGCGGACCAGGCGGCGCTGGTGAAGGAGATCGAGGATCCGCGCCTGTACGGCATTTACGAAGTGACGCCCGAAGGCCGGGTGATTCGCCTGGTGGAAAAACCGAAGGTGGTGTTTTCCAAGCTTACGAACATCGGGGTATACAAATTCGCACCCGGGATTTTTGACGTTTTGAGGCACACCCCGTTGTCCGAGCGGGGTGAAATCGAGATCACCTCCGCGATACAAACGCTCGCGCAGGTCTCGGATTTCCGCGTGGTGAAGGCGGAGGGCCATTGGCTGCCCATCGGGTATCCCTGGCATGTGCTGGATGCGAACGCCCATCTGTTGGACACCTGTTTCACGCCGGAAGTGTCCGGGGAGATAAGCCCGGCGGCGCATCTTTCCGGGGCGGTGTCCGTTGGCCGTGGAACGCGGATACGCCCGGGAGTGGTTATTGACGGCCCGGTGTGCATTGGTGAAAACAGCGACATCGGCCCGAACTGCTGGCTGCGCCCGTACACCACCATCGGCAACAACTGCCGCGTCGGGCACGGGTGCGAGATCAAGAACTCCGTCTTCTTCGACGGCGCGAAAGCCTCGCACTTGAGCTATATCGGGGACAGTGTGGTCGGCGCGGAGGTCAACCTTGGGTGCGGCACGATCACGGCCAATGTCCGGCATGACGGCCAGACCCACGGCTCGGTGGTGCGCGGGGTGTTGATTGATTCCGGGCGGAGAAAACTCGGCGCCATTATCGGGGATCACGTCCACACGGGCATTAACACCTCAATCTATCCCGGGCGGAAACTCTGGCCGGATACGTTCACCCGGCCGGGGGAAGTAGTGGAACGGGACATCATCGGCGAGGAAGAATAGAGGAACCTAACTAACATAAACGACAGCCAGGGCGTTGGCATTTGCAGGCGCGGGAGGAGCGCCGTTCTTAATTGAAAAAGCATGCCGTGTAAAGGCAAAAGAACCCTGTAAAACGTGTTTGCTGATCACGCCCGGACAGGGCGGGCGGGCGGCTTGGCGGACTTCGCAAAGGCGAGTTTGATGACAAGCATTTCCAGGGCGAGGTTCTTGTCCACGCCGGTGCTGCGCATGAGGAAATGGGTTTCGGTGCACAAGGCAAAGGCGGCCTTGAGTTTGGCCAAACCCAGTTTATTCGCCAGCGGGAGTACTTTGTCGGCCACAAACTTGCTCTTGACGGAAAGCTTGGTTTCGGGGGAGGCTTGATAGGCGGTTTCCAACAGCCAGTTGATCAGGCCCATGAGTTCATCGGGACTTTTCCCGAAATCAATCAATTGGCGCAGGGCGCGCAGGGCCTTTTCGGTATTGGAGGCGGCGATGGCGTCGGTGAGCGCCCAGATGGACTCTTCGGCCACGTCGGCGCAGGCCATCACCACGTCTTGCACACTGATATTCTGGGCCTCCCCAAGATAGGTGGCGACGAGATTAATGGCATTGAAGCAGTCGCTCAGGTGGTTTCCCGAGCGCCGGAGGATTTCTTGAATCGCGTTCGGGTCAATGGTTTTTCCCCGGTTTTCCGCTTCCGCGCGAATCCACGCCGACAATTCGCGATCATCCAACTGCGGGCATTCGACGACGGCCCCAATTTTTTCGCAGGCCTTGTAGAATTTCTTCCGCTTGTCTATTTGCGAGGTGACAAGCATGAGCAGGGCGGTGTCGCAGGGTTCGTCAAAATAGTCAAGCAGGGCGCTCAGCGGGGACCTCTTTTCACCCGACATGAGGTTGTACCGTTCCGCGTTGCGGACCAGGATTACGCGGCGATCCGCCAGAAAAGGCATGGTGCGCGCTTCCTGCACGATGTCCGTCACCGGGGTTTCGTCCGCATGAAATACGCTGTAGACCAGATCGCCCATGCCTTCGGGCACATAGGCTTTCACAAGTTCTTGAACGGCGCGGTCCGCCAGCAGCGGCTCCCAGGAAAGGTCTTTTTTGTAGGGGGTGGTCCCGGGGCAAAACAACAACACCGGCGGCACGGGGGCTTTGCCGATTTTTTCCCTCAAATCGCGGACGCGCATGGTGTCACCAAGGCTCGATGGTCCGGTAGAAAATATCCGAGGCGAGTTGTTCGAGGGCTTCGGAGGCCGCACGGTTTTCTTCTTCCGTGCTGAACGAGCGGACATTGGGCGTGAAGGCTTCCGCATTCCCGCGCAGGCGGTCGGAGGATTGACCGTAGGCGCGGGTGTAGAAAGTGGTTTCCCCCGCGAACAGCGGTTCTTCCCAGAGCGTATCGCCTGTTTTTTGATCGCGCAAGCGGGCGGCGGCGCAGATGACCAGTCCGAACTGGGTGGTCTCATCCCGGGCGTCGTAGGTCATGCCCTTGAGCTGGTACTTGGTGATTTTGCCTTCCAGGATCAGGTCCGCGTCATTGCCGGGGACCACCCGCAGCCGCCCGTCATTGATGAACTTCCGGACGAGGGCGTTGGTAAGGGGGGCCTGAAGATCGTATTCGCGTGTTTCGTCATAAAAGGCGGAAACGGCGATGGTCTGGTATTTGGGATCCAGTTCGCTTTTCATGCGGTAGCCGCATCCTGCCAAAAGGACCATGAACACGGCGAGAGAGACGACAAATAAAGTACAACGTTTCATTGCAGGTTCCGGAGTTTGGTGATTTCCGCGCGGGAATCGGTTTCCACTTTCGGGTGTTTGTCCAGCCATTCCTGGGCCGTTTTTCCCTGCGGCGTGTCACTGAATTGACTGGTCAGCAGTTGATAATAGGTGCGCGCCGAATCGAACTCGCGGCGGCGTTCATGGAATTGCGCCACCACAAGCCGCTGCTGCGCAACGCGATCCCGCATCTCCTGGCGTTTTTTCAGGAGGTCCGCGTTCCGCGTGTCGTTCGGATAGCGCGCGGTGAAATCGTCCACGGACCGCACGGCAAGTTCGCTGGGCGTCTGATCATATTCCGGCGGCAGCGATCCTTTGTAATAACACATCGCAATGTCATAACAGGCCTCGTCCACCCAATCGGAGTCTTTGTAGTCTTCGATGACCCGCTGATACTCGAAGGAGGCTTCCATGTACTCCTTGCGGGCGAAATGGCACAGGCCGAGCTTGTACTGGGCTTCCGCCGCGGCGGGCGTGAAGGGCTGATTCTCGATCACCATGCCGTAGACCTTGATGGCCTTTTTATAGGGGCGCTTGCGCAGAATGTTCCACCAATGCTTCTGTTTCGCGTTGCCCTGCTCATAATAGTGATCGCCAATATCATATTGTTTTTTAATGGCGTCTTCGTAGAGGGCGGTCTCCG
This sequence comes from uncultured Nitrospirales bacterium, assembly GCA_964466925.1. Classification (GTDB taxonomy): domain Bacteria; phylum Hydrogenedentota; class Hydrogenedentia; order Hydrogenedentales; family CAILVY01; genus CAILVY01. Next base: position 16,447 of record CAYXPO010000016.1, on the reverse strand, counting down.
GGTAGGCGGACAGCACCCGCTGGAATTCTTTCGAGGCATCCATCCACTTGCCCTGGTTGAACTTGATTTCGCCCCGGAGGAACTGGTTCTGGTCGGCCAGTTCGCTGTCGGGAAACGCCTGCGTGAACTTGTTGGTCTCGTTCCAGGCTTCTTTATACTGCTTTTTCATCATCAACGAACGGGCGTATTCAAGCTGCAGTTCCGGGGTCTCCTTCGGCATGCGCTTGATGTTGATGAACCGCTTGGTCTGCGGGGTCCACGTCCATTGGGCATGGGCCGCGCCTGTTATGAGGACCGCCATGAGCAGCCCTGCCGTTATCCGGTGCCATCGAACCATAGGGGTGTTTTTCGCTCCTGTCTGAACGCTGTGGGGCCGCCTCCGTTAAAACGGCAGCTTTTCCGGGGCCGGGGCCTTGGGTTTGGCGGCTTTTTTCTTCTTGGCGGTTTTTTTCTTCGCCGGGGCCTTTTTCTCCGGCTTGGCGGCGGATTCGGCTTCGACGCGGGCCAGGAACTGCTGCACCAGCCCGAAGCTCTTGTCCACGCTCTGCTGGAACCGGACCCGTCCGCCGTGCAGGGTCTTGATCCACTCATCCACGACGGCTTTGCCTTCTTTGGGCAGCCGTTCCGATTTGTCCACGGCATCCTTGAGCAGTTTTTCAGATTGGTTCTGAAGCTGCCCGATCAGCGAGAACACCTTGTCAAAGGCCTTGTGCTGCAATTTTACCGCGCCCAGGGCCGTTTTTAGGGTTTGCGTGCGCGCCGCCCCGGTGCGTCCGCCCAGTTCCTTGGAAACTTTCTTGGCGCCTTTCGCGACCGCATTGCGCGCCTGCTTGGCAATCGAAGGTTTCGCCTTGGCCATGGTTCATGTCCTCCCTTGGTATTGTGGGATATCCCACAGGGTTGTCCACCATTATATATGCAGTCTTTTTCAAAAACCAAGTTGAATTTTGGAGAAACGGACTAAGAACCGCGGTTCTCCCGGAAATAGTGAATAAAGCTCAGCACCCCGTGCGCCTTGGCCTTGACATCGGCCCACGAATGCAGGTTGCCCAGCATGCGGAGCATTTGCGAAGGGCGGAGATAAAACCGGCGCAATCCCACATCAATCAACGCATTGATCTCTTCCTTGCTCAATCCCGGCAGGCTGATGATGGACGCCTGCTCGAAATCCGCCGTCACCCAGTCACGCCAATGCGTGGGCACCAGCGCCCCCTCGGCCTTGGCCCAGTCATAAAACGCGGTGCCGGGATAAGCCACCACCCCGGCGAATTGGGCAGTATCTATTTTCAGCCGCTGGGACATTTCAATGGTCTTCATGGCGGTCTCGCGGGTCTCGCCGGGCCCGCCAATCATAAAGCAGCCGTGAATCCGGATTTTCGCCTTTGCCGCATTTTCCGCAAAGGTGAACATCTGGTCAATGGTGGTGCCCTTGCGCACATTGTTGAGAATCCGCTGTTCCCCAAACTCGAAGCCGACGCACAACATGCGGCAGCCCGACCGTTTCATCAGCTTCAGGATTTCCAGATCGTTGAGGTCCACCCGTGCATTCGCGCTCCAAGAGAGCCCCACCTTGCGGCGGATCATGGTCTCGCACAACGCCGCCAGCCGGTCCCGCGCCACCTTCATGGTGAGCGTGTCGTCCTCGAACATGATTTCTTTCAAATCCGGGAAGAGCCGCTTGTCGTATTCCATTTCCTCCACGACATTTTCGACGCTTCGCTGGCGGTAGGCATGACCATTCATCACTTGGGGCAGTTGGCAAAACGAACACCGGTGTCGGCAGCCGCGCCCGGTGATCAGGGTAAGAAACGGGAAGAGCTTTGCCCCGTCCCGGTAATCGTGGAGGTCCAGATGCCGCCAAGCGGGGAACGGCAATTCATCCAGATTCTCGATGTAGGGGCGGTCTGGATTCGCCGTGTACACCCCGTCGTTCATGTACGAAAGGCCGGGACATTCGGCCAGCGGCACGCCATGGGCCAAATCGCGCAGGGTGTAGTCATATTCGCGGCGGCATACCACGTCCACCGCGCCGTGGGCCGCCCGGAGGGTGTCTTCCGGCTCCGCCGATACATGCGGCCCCACCAGCACGTGCAGCCCCCCGCCCAGCGCTTCGCGGCATTGCCGGGCCGCCTCGATATCCGAATAGATGGACGGGGTGGTGGCCTGATACACCACCATTTCGGGGCGGAATTCTTTCAGGCGGGGCAGCAACGCCTCCGTGGGCATGTTTTTCGCCTGGGCATCGAGGAAGAAGAGTTCATGCCCGGCGGCTTCCAACACCGCCACCGCCGTCGCCAGGTAGTCAGGGTGCCGCTGGACCCGTCCGCGCGACCGCGCAAACCACCGCGCGGACTTCGTGAAGTCCTTGCCGAACATGGGATTTAATACGGCAACGCGCATGGCAGTAAAATCCTTTCCGGGAAGGATTCTATGCCAAATCGCTTGGTTCGTGGTAATGCGAGCCGCTCTGCCGGAGCCGGGTGACCTGCATCGAGTCGAGAACGCGCACATTGCCCAAGGCGTGCGCCGACCAATAAATCAGTGCGGAATGCTCGACCTTCTCCAGCTTGAAATACGCCTCGAGGGGGGTGGCGCCCACCGTGACCGCGCCGTGACGGTCTATGAGCACCGCGTCATGTTTCCGGATAAATTCGCGGATCACGCCCGACCCTTCCTTGCTTCCGGGCGTGGCGTAGGCGGCGGTGGGAATGGAACCCAAGGCCATCACCAGTTCCGGAATCACCGGCTCGGCCATGCCATGCCCGGCGATCATGAGGGCCGTCGCCATGGGGGGATGGCCATGCACCACGGCCTCGATATCGGGCCGCTCCTCATAGGCGGCCAGATGGGTGAAGAATTCCGAGGTGACCCGCCCGCTGCCGGCGATTTTTTTCCCCTGGCCGTCGGCGATAATCAGGCCCTCCGGACGCATAAACCCTTTCGAGACCCCGCTGGGGGTGCACAGGTAACGGTCCGGCCCCAGGCGGGCGCTGATATTGCCGTCCGTGGCGGCCACCATGTCCTTTTGATACATGCGGCGGCCCACTTCACAAATCATTTCACGCAGTTCGGTTTCCGTCATCGGGTTCACCCATGGGTTCGGCAATCGCCTGCCGCCGTCCATAATACCGCAGCAGCGCATACCATACTAGGAAGCAAATCACAAATGAAATCAGCACGTGGACCAGTACCGCGGGCAGGTTATTCGAGAAATGGCCCTGCAGCAGGTTGAGATAGGAACGGTACACGCGGACATAGCTGGTTTGTTGCGAGAGGATATTCCCCTCGGCATCGCGCGCGGTGGCCGTGATCGAGGTCAGCGGCAGCCAACAGGTCACCACCAGGATCACCACATAGTTCGCCCAGAACGAAACGCTGAACACGTCGCGGAGCCGCACGTTGCGTTCTGTGCTCATCGGACATCCTTTCCAGCGGTTAATACACCGGCGTACACCATGCCCGGTACTGGGGCACCTTGCCCTGGACTACATCGAAATACACCTGCTGCAACTTCCGTGAAACCGGGCCCGGTTCGCCATTGCCCAAGACCCGCCGGTCCACGGACCGTATCGGGGCCACCTGAGCGCCCGTCCCAGTGAAGAACAATTCATCGCACACATATAATTCCGTGCGGGCAATCGGACGCTCGATTACTTCAAGGCCCAGTTGCTCCGAAGCCAGTTGCATGACGGTGTTGCGCGTGATGCCCACCAGAATGTCCGCCGTCGGCGGGGAGGTGATCAGCTTGCCGTTTTGCACCATGAACAGGTTTTCCGCGCTGCCTTCCGCCACCGTTCCGTCTTCCCGGAGGAAAATGGCCTCGTGGAACCCGTTTTGCTTGGCTTCCGTGGCCGCCAGCGATGAATTGATGTAACTGCCGGTGGATTTGACCCGGCTCGGAATCGCATTGTCCGACAGGCGCCGCCAGGACGACACGGCGACGTCGAGCCCGGATTGCGTGTCGCAGTAGTCGCCCAGTTTGATCACATAGCAGCAAAAACTGCTGCTGACGCCCTTGACGGTCGGCCCCAGGGACAACTCGTTTTTGTAGCACAAGGGGCGGATGTACACGCCTTCTTTGAAGCCGCTGCGGCGGACCAGTTCGATGCACACGTTCTCGATATCCTCGAACGTTTCGGGAACCTCCATGCACATGATGCGGAAATTGCGCGTGAAGCGGTCCACATGCTCCTTAAGCCGGAAAATGAAGATATTCTTCTCCTCCGGCGACCAATAGCCCCGGATGCCCTCGAAAAGGCCCGTGCCGTAATTAAAGCCGTGGGTCATGATGCTGATTTTCGCGTCCTCGACGGGAACATACTTGCCTTCAAAGTACGCGATGGATGCGGGATTCATCGTAGCCATAATTCATACTCCAGAATGGTTGCTTTATATAGTCCGGC
>CAYXPO010000016.1:0-12034 GCA_964466925.1 uncultured Nitrospirales bacterium | reverse complement strand
TGCGCAGGTGGTCATCCGCCGCTTCCCGGGAAAATAAGAGTATTGCGCTTGTTTCGCGCGGCTGCAAATTTGAACCCGGGCCGGGCCGGATTTGTGTCTTTCAGGCAAATCCCGTCATAATTCGGCTTTAACAAAGGAGACAGGCTTTGACTACCCAGAACGCATCCCCCCTGGCCCTGCACGGCGGCACGCCGGTACGCCCGCCGGAAAAGGCTTGGCCGGCATGGCCCATGTACGATGACCGTGAAAAGCAGGCCCTTATGGAGGTCTTGGAGAGCCGCCGGTGGTTCTACGGGCCGCGCGTGGCGCAGTTTGAGCAGGAATTCGCCGCATTCCAGGACGCCAAATTCTGTGTCAGTTGCAACAGCGGCACCGCCGGGCTGGAAATCGCCCTCGAAGCGCTGGGCATCGGCCCGGGCGATGAAGTGATTGTGCCGCCGTACACCTTTGTCGCGACCGTGTCGGCGGTGATGCGCGTGGGGGCCACGCCGGTCTTTGTGGACCTGGACAAATCCTGGTGCATGGACCCGAATGCGGCGGAAGCGGCCATTACGCGGCGCACCCGCGCCATCATGCCGGTGCACTTTGGCGGGCGGGTGTGCGACATTGACCGGCTGGGCGGCATCGCCCAGGCGCGCGGCATCGCCTTGATTGAAGATGCCTGCCATTCCTGGGGCGCCAAGTGGAAAGGAAAAGGCACGGGTGCGCTGGGCCTGTGCGGGATTTTCAGCTTTCAGGAGTCGAAAAACATGACCGGCGGCGAGGGCGGAGCCATCCTCACCGACAACGAAAAATTCGCCGCCTTGTGCCGTTCCATCTGCAATTGCGGGCGCGAGGAGGGCATGCCGTGGTATCACCACATCAACGTTGGCACCAATGCCCGCCTCACCGAATTCCAGGCGGCGCTGTTGAGCGCGCAGTTGTCGCGGTTGGAGGCGCAAACCATAAAAAGGGAGCGGAACGCGGCGCTGCTGAACTCGGAATTGGCGGAGATCGAAGGGTTGGTTCCACAACCTTCGAGCAACCGCATTACGCGCCGGGCGTATCATCTTTATTGCCTGCGCATCGAGGAGGAAGCCTTTGGCTGTTCGCGCGAACGGTTTGTCGAGGCCTGCCGGGCGGAAGGCCTGCCCATCAGCCCCGGCTATCCGCTGCCGCTTTATAAACAACCTGTTTTCAAGAAATTCAAAGAGATCAACTACGATGCCTGTTGCTGTCCCGTGGCGGAAGACCTCTGCTACAAGAGCGGCATGTGGATGCCGCATCCGGTGTTGTTGACCGAAGAAGCGGACATGCGGGACATCATCAACATCATCCGAAAAGTGAAGGAAAACGCATCCGCTTTGCGGTAGTTTCCAATTGCGCGTTCCCAGGTTGGACTTGGGAACGCGCACGGGAAAAAGCGCTGCTTTGATACAGAATACCCAAAAACCGTTCAACGCAGATCACGACGATAAAGGAACCATTCTTTATGCCCATTAAAGTGGCGATGATCGGGGCGGGCAGCATAGGATTCACCCGCAAACTCATGCAGGATATTTTAACCGTCCCCGAACTGGAAGACACGCATTTCGCGTTTACCGACATCAACAAGCGCAACCTCGACATGGTGGCCTATATTGCCGCGCGGGACATTGAAGCAAACCGGAAACCCGCGAAGATCACCGCCACACTCAACCGGCGAAAAGCCCTGGAGGGCGCGGACTTTGTGTTCAGCCTGATTCGCGCGGGCGGCCTTGAGGCCTTCCAGACCGACATTGACATTCCCCTGAAATACGGCGTGGATCAGTGTGTGGGCGATACACTGTGCGCCGGCGGCATCATGTACGCCCAGCGCACCATCCCCCAATTGCTGGCCTTCTGCAAGGACATCCGGGAAGTGGCCGCCCGTGATGCGCTTTTCATGAACTATTCCAACCCCATGGCCATGAACACCTGGGCGTGCCTTAACTATGGCGGCGTAAAAACCATCGGATTGTGCCATGGCGTGCATGGGGCATGGGAACAAATCGCCGAGGTGCTCGGCCTCCCCATGAATGAGCTGGATGTCATTTGCGCGGGCATCAACCACCAGACCTGGTTCATTTCCGTAAAGCACAAGGGCGTCGAACTCACCGGAAAACTGCTCGCCGCCTTTGAAAAGCATCCCGTCTTCTCGCAAACGGAAAAGGTGCGGATTGACGTGTTGCGCCGTTTTGGGTACTACAGCACGGAGAGCAACGGACACCTGTCGGAGTATGTGCCGTGGTACCGCAAGCGCCCGAAGGAAATCAAGCAGTGGATCAAACTGGGCAATTGGATTGACGGTGAAACGGGTGGTTACCTCCGCGTGTGCAGTGAGGGGCGCAACTGGTTCGAGACGGAATTCCCGCGATGGAAGAATGATCCCGCGCCGAAATACACCCCGCAAAACCGCTCTTCGGAGCATGGCAGCTACATTATTGAAGCCTTGTTGACCGGGCGCGTGTATCGCGGGTTCTTCAACGTGAGAAACCATGGGATCATCCGCAATCTGCCCGCCGATTGCATTATCGAGGCGCCGGGGTATGTGGATGGCAACGGCTTGAACATGCCCCTGGTGGGGGATCTGCCGCTGGCGTGCGCGGCCACCTGCAATGCCAGCATCCAGGTGCAGCGGATGGCCATGGAGGCGGCGGTCCATGGCGATGTCACCCTGTTGAAACAGGCCATGCTGCACGATCCCCTGGTGGCCGCCGTGTGCAACCCGCCGGAAATCTGGCAAATGACGGATGAACTCCTGGTGGCCCAGGCCCAATGGCTCCCGCAATACAAACGTGAGATTTCACACGCCCAAAAACGGTTGGCCGCGGAACCGCCGCTGGGAACCCGGAAAAGCAGGGGCGCGGCGCGGCTGAAAATCAAAACCATTGCCCAAATGCGCCAGGAACACAAGAAACATAACCATCAATAGAGGCTGGGAGGGCGGGCGTCCCCGCCCGCCGAATCACAATGCCAAAACGAACCACTCCCCCCCCCGCAAAGGCAATAAAATCCAATACGGTCACCTGTCCGCATTGCCGGTATGAGCGGCCGGCCAAGGACAAGACCTGTCCCCTTTGCGGCTACCCATGGCGCTGGAAAGAGAACAAGTAGGGAACAAGCAGGGCATTGCCACAGGAAACTTGCTTTGTTATACTCGTTGCCGCGGAATACGTAACATAACGAGGAGGGGAAGTCGTCATGGCTTCATTACAGCAATTACTGGCCTATGCGGTGAAGAACGGCGCATCCGATGTACATCTCACGGTGGGGAGCCCCCCCGCAATACGCCTGGATGGCGAAATCCGGTTCATTGACACGGAAGCCCTTACCCCCTCGGATACCGAAGGCTTTCTCAACGAGTTGATGAATGAACATCAGAAGCAGCTTTTTATGGAACGCGGCGACGCCGACCTTGCCCACAGCGTGTCGGGTCTAGGGCGCTTCCGTGTAAACGTGCTCAAGCAACGGGGTTCGGTGGGCATCATCATGCGCCATGTCCGGGGAAAAATCCTTGATTTCGCCACCCTCAATCTGCCGCCCGCCCTGAACAAAATCGCCGACATCCCGCGCGGGCTGATCTTGATTACCGGCACCACCGGCAGCGGAAAATCCACCACCCTCGCGTCCATTGTGGACTGGATCAACCAGCGCAAGCGCATGCACATCATCACGCTTGAAGACCCCATCGAATTCCTCCACACCAACAAGAAAAGCATAGTCAATCAGCGTGAAGTCACCATTGACACGAAAGACTTCAACATCGCCCTGCGCGCCGCGATGCGCGAAGACCCCGACGTCATTCTGGTCGGCGAAATGCGCGACGCGGAAACCTTCCAGGCGGCCATCTCCGCCGCGGAAACCGGCCACATCGTGTTTTCCACATTGCACACCACCAACTGCATGCTGACCATTGACCGCATCCTCGACATGTTCCCCTCGAACATGCACCAACAGGTCCGTTCGCAGATTTCCCTGCAATTGCGGGCCTGCATTTCACAGCGGTTGGTGCCGTCCGCCGACGGCAAGGGCCGCGTGCCCGCCATCGAGATCATGTTCAACAATCCCGGTATTGCCATGCTTATCAAGGAAAACAACCTGAAGCAGATTCCCACCGCGCTGGTGGCGGGCCAGGAAGACGGCATGCAAACCTTCAACATCAGTCTTGCGGGATTGGTGAAGGCCGGGTTGATCAAAGAGGCCGACGCCTTGATAGCCTCCGATAATCCCGACGAACTCAAGATGAACCTCCAGGGCATCTTCCTGAGTTCCGGGCGCGGCGGCATTCTCAAGCATTAGCCGCACTTCTGCCGCTTTACTGTTTTACCGCCGTTAAAGCGTTCCGCAGTGCTTTTTCGTGTTGTTCGATTTCGGCTTGACCGGGGGCGCCTTCGATGCCGAAGAGCAGGGTTCCCTGGACGTGCAGGGAGGTGAAGGTTTTGAGGTATTTGTGCCGCAAGAGGGCTTGGTCGTCCTCTTGTTTCACGGAATCGAAATCGTAGAGGTTGTTTTCGAGCAGTTTTTTATACAGGGCTTTTGCATCCGCCTCGGAGGCTGCTTCGTGCAGATAGTAGCGAAGGGGTTTCTCCTTATCGGGCTTTCCAAACCAGAAGGCCTTGGCAAAATCGTATTGGAAGACATCCGCTTTCTCGAAGGAGATGCCTTCAAAGGGGATTTTCAAATATTCGGCGAGGATCCGATAGGGCTTGGAAACTTTGGCGGTTTCGGTCTTCAGGGTGGCCAGGGCCAATACCAAGCCCGCCGTCTTTTCTTCAATGGCCGGGGTGTTTTTAGTGCTGCTAATCTTGAAATAGGTCGTTCCGGCAAAGCTGATGGCGCCGGGCTGGGTGGTGTAATAATAGGCCGCCCCGGCTTTCTGGACCGTTTTTTCCTTGCCCCGCTGAGCGGCAAAAATGCCCAGGGCGTTTTCCGCGGCGCCCATGTCGTAAAGTTCGATGGAGAGTTCCGCTTTGGTGTCATTTTGAACGATGGTGAGCCAGTCCAGTTGTTTCAGGCCGTATTGCAGGAGTTGATCCGCCGCGCCGTCAATTTTATTGAAGACGGTTTCGGTGTCATAGTGCTCGACGGGGCCGGAAACAGACCAGCCGCCGTCCAATACTTGGGGCGGAAAGGGACCCAAATCCGCCGCGTGGCCGAGGGCGGACAGGAGCGTCATTGATAAACCGAGAACCATCCGGGAAGGTAGTGTTGTGAAAATCATCATCATCATCATGCTCCATTGAATATGAATCCATACTCTACCGGGAAATGGCCTCCGGAACCAATTTTTCCATTAGTCCTTCTGGCCTGTGAGGGCGATGCCTTGAATGAAGTATTTCTGGGCGCAGAAAAAAAGCACGAGGACGGGGAGTATGGACACCAGGCTGGCGGCCATGATGTAATGGGGATTGCAGACTTGGGCGTCGCTGAACATTTTGATGCCCATGGATATGGGGTATTTGGTGTGATCGCTCAGGTAAATGAGCGGGCCCATGAAATCATTCCACCAGTGGACGAATCCGAGAATGCCGATGGTGAGGACAGCGGGTTTGGCGAGGGGGATCATGATGGTGGTCAGGATGCGGAGGTGGCCGGCGCCGTCTATCAGGGCGGCTTCTTCGAGGGAATAGGGAATCGTCTTGAAAAACTGGCGCATGAGGAATACGTTGAACACGTTGACGCCGAAATAGGCGGGCACAATGATGGGCAGCCAGGTGTTCACCCACCCGAGTTTGTTGAACAGCAAGAAGATGGGGATCATGGTGACCTGTCCGGGCAGCATCATGGTACTGAGGAGGAGGACAAAACAGGTGTCGCGAAAGGGCCAGCGGAGCCGCGCGAAGCTGTAGCCCACCAGGCACGCACTGCAAATCTGTCCGAACAAGGCCAGTGCCGTGATCATGATGGTGTTCTTGAAGAAGGTAAAGAACGGAAGTACCAGGAAGATGTCCACATAGTTCCGCCACTGCGGCGGAATGGGAATCCAAATGCGGGGTTGCGCAAACACCTGCCGGAACGTCTTGAGGCTGTCGCTCAAGGTGATAAAAAACGGAATGAGAAACAGGCTTCCAATAAGAAGAAGCAACGCCCAGACGATGAGACGTTCGATGCGGGATTTTTTGTTGCTGTCAGCCATCAGCGCTTCTCCCCTTCGTAGTAGACCCAGAGCGCGCTGGAGCGGAGGACGAGCAGGGTGAAACCGAGGATGATGGCGAAGAGTATCCAGGCGAGCGCGGCGGCGTAGCCGAATTCATAGTCAATGAACGCTTTGCGGTAGAGATAGAGGACGAAAAAGAGGAGTTGGTTGTCGGTGCCGCCGTCCTGGCCGAGGAGAATAAGGGCTTGCATGAATACTTGGAGCGCGCCGATCATCCCCATGATGAGGTTAAAAAAGAGGGTGGGCGAGAGCATGGGCAGGGTGATGTTCCAGAAAGAGCGCCAGCGCCCCGCACCGTCGAGTTCAGCGGCTTCGTAAAGATGCCGGGGGATGCCTTGCAGGCCGGCAAGGAAAATGATCATGGCGCCGCCGCCCGTGGACCAGAGCATCATGATAAACAGGCCGGGCATGGCCCATCGCGGATCATTCAGCCATTGGGGTTCGGGCAGGTTGATGAAGGCGAGCGGGGTTTGATCGAGCAGATGGTTGAGTTTCGCGAGGCCGCCGTTGATGGGGCCGAAAATGGGATTGAAGATATAGAGCCACATAATGGAGGTGGCGACGCCGCCCACAACGTTGGGCACATAAAAGAGGGTGCGGAACACGCCAATGCCCCGGACGTTTTGGTTGAGCAGCATGGCCAAGCCCAGGGCGCAGGCGAGGGTAACGGGCACGGCGATAACGGCATACGTGAAGGTTTTTTGCAGCGCAATCCACACCAGCGGGTCATTGGCAAGCGCGCGGACATAGTTGTCCAGTCCGATGAACACGCGGTGCGAGACGGGGTCGTAGGGATCCCAGGCGCTGAAACTGAGGACGAGGCTGAACACAATGGGGAAGGCGAGAAAGAGCGAGAAACCGATCATCCAGGGCGATGCGAAAAGAATGCCCCAGAAGGCTTCGGCGCGGCGTTTCCGGCTTTTGACCATCATGGCGAGATCATGCAGGGGGGTATCGGTTTTTTTGCTTAACCAGATCAATACAACGAAGGCCATGAGGGCCACAATGGCCCCTGCGGCCTCGAAGGGCGCCGCCGATTTTTCCTTGGGCTTCACACGGCCTGCGCCGAAGTCTTTGGGCTCACTGGCCAGGACTTCGTTCACGCGTTGCTCGATCTCGGGCAGAATCGTTTCGGGCACGCCGCGCGCGGCGGGATTTTCGCGTTCCATGCGCTGGAAGGGCTGGTCAATGGCGCGGCGGACCGCCAGGAATTTCGTGGTGGCGGGGGTGAGACGGCCATCCTTCTCCATGGCCTCCAGCGCCACTTCCTCCTCCACTTCCGTATCCGGGTCCACATAGTATTTCCAGGCGTATTCCCGGACGACCGGCACGCCGCGGCCCGCCTTCGCGATGGTGCGCTGGCCTTCCTCGCTCAAAAAGTACTTGAGAAAAAGCCATGCCGCTTCTTTTTTCGCCCGCACTTCGGACGGGCTCCCCTTCATGCGCGCGTTCATGCTGATGCCGTCCCACGACACGCGCGTGTACTGCTTGCCGGTGGGCCCCCGGGGCATCCGGCACATGCCCCAGCGCATGCCGCCCTTTACATTGCCCAAGGTCTGGGTGACGTAGATCCCGGCGGGCGTCATGCCGATGCGTCCGGTGAGCAGTTGGGCTTCCTGATTCAACCCCTGCAATTCCGCATACCAGACCATGGAGTGATCGGTGAATTTGAGTTCCTGCATGAAACGCGCGGCGGCGATGGCTTGTGGTGAATTGATGATGCACCGGGTGCGGTCTTCATTGAGCACTTCCGCGCCGTAACTCCAAAACAGGGGTTGGAAATCCAGCCAGGCAAAAACCTGCATGCCCCCGAATTGATCAATGCGGCCGTCGCCATTCGTATCCTTGGTGAGCTGCTTGGCAATGCGGCGGAAATCATCCCAGGTCCATTCCGCCGTGGGGTACGGAATCGCGGACGCATCGAAAAGGTCCTTGTTGTAAAACATCATTACCGCCATGCCGTCCCAGGGCAGGCCGGCCACCAGCCCGCGATACGTGAAAGCGTCCATGGCCGTTGGGAAGAAGTCGTCCATCTTGAGTTCAGCGCGGTCCCGTTCGATATACGGCCCCAAATCCTCCAGGTAGCCGCGCGCGGCATACGTCGGATAATTCTCATCCTCCATCAACAAGACATCCGCCGCGGACTGGCTGATGAGCTGGAGTTGGAGTTTTTCGCCATAATCATTGGGGGTGAATTGGAGCTCGATGGCGATATCGGGATGCGCCTCCTCAAACTGCTCCGACATCTGCTTCCAGAGTTCCAGGTCTTTGTAACTGCCCCAGAAACTGAAGGACAGATTCGTGGCGGCGGCGGGGAATGCGCCCGCCGCCAGAATAACCGCCAGGGCCGCGCCTATAACCTTCTTGTACACCATACCCGATACCTAACCATTTCCGATGGGCGGCTGTCAACCCATGCCGTCAATCCCCCGGGGCTCGGGCGGACGGCGGCTGGCAACGAAGCATTTACAGATGGTATCCTTCGATAATAATCCTGAACATCGTTCATGAGATGCTGCGTTGTTTGAATTTTGAAAGGATGACGTATGAAAACGGTGTACCGCTCATTTTTGTTTGCATTTGTGCCCTTCCTTCTGTTCTGCGGAACGGTCCAGGCCGGGAAATCCAACGCCCTTAAAACCGAAAACATTATTTTCGTGATGACGGACGGCCTGCGCTGGCAGGAAGTGTTCACCGGCGCGGAAGAATCGCTCCTGACCAAGGAAAATGGAGGCGTTGGCGTTCCGGAATTGGCCCATGCGGCGTATTGGCGGGACTCCGCGGAGGAACGCCGTGAACGGCTGATGCCGTTTCTGTGGAAGGTGATGGCGAAACAGGGGCAGGTGTTCGGCAATCAGCACAAAGGCAGCGTCGCGCAAGTGGAAAACGGATTCAAGTTTTCCTATCCCGGGTATAGCGAGACGTTCTGCGGCATTGCCGACCCGAGGGTCAACAGCAACAAGAAGATTCCCAATCCCAACCTGAACGTGCTGGAGTGGATCAATGGCATGCGTGGTTTTCAAGGGCGTGTTGCCGCTTTCGGCGCCTGGGACCTGTTTCCGTATATTCTGAACCGGCAACGGAGCAACTTGTTTGTTAACGCCGGGTATGAGCCCATCTCCGGCGTCAAAATCACCTCGACCTACAGCCTGCTGAACCGTCTCAAGGAAGAAACCACCCGCCTGTGGGGCGGCGAGCCGTTTGATTCGCTCACCTTTGAAACCGCGCTGGAATATTTCAAAACCGAAAAGCCGCGGGTCTTCTATCTTTCGCTTGGGGAAACGGATGAATGGGGGCATGAAGGACGTTATGACAAGTATTTGGAGACGGCGCGCCAATCGGATGAGTATGCGAGAATCCTGTGGGAGACGGCCCAATCCATGCGGCGGTACCGGGGAAAAACCACCTTGATCTTTTCAACCGATCATGGCCGCGGCAATGCCCCCAGCGAATGGAAGAGTCATGGCGAGAAAATCGTGAACGCCGAGAACATCTGGATGGCATTCATGGGGCCCGACACGCCGCCGCTCGGCGAACGCACCCAAACGGAACGCGTGACCGCCAGCCAGATCGCGGCCACACTCGCGGCCTTTCTTGGAAAAGACTACCGATCCGCCGTACCCAATGCCGGGCCGCCCATTTCCGATGTTCTGCACCCGCCGGCGCAATAGCGGCCTAAATTTCGCTGGAGTTTTGTTTGCGCCAGTGCCGGTCTGGCGGATAGAATCCTTTTTTGTCTCACCCAGCCCCTGGACCGGCTGATAAACGGAAGGAAAACGCATCATGATGAAAAAACGCGCGGTAAAACAAACCTTTGGCGTATTGGTCGGCAACCGGGGCTTCTTCCCCGACATCCTGGCAAAGGAAGGGCATGAACTCCTTCCCGCGCTGCTTGCCCAACTCGGCTATGGCACAGTCATCCTTTCCGCGAAGGACACCAAGTACGGAGCGGTCGAAACGTGGGAGGAGGCCAAGAAATGCGCGGACCTCTTCAAGAAAAACCGCGAGAAAATTGACGGTATCATTGTCACGCTGCCCAACTTTGGCGATGAGCGCGGCGTGGCCGACACGCTCAAACTGGCGGGGCTGGACGTGCCCGTATTGATTCATGCCTGGTGCGATGACGCCGCCAAAATGACCATCAGGCACCGACGTGATTCATTCTGCGGGAAAATGAGTGTCTGCAACAATCTCATCCAATACGGAATCCCCTTTTCCATCACGATGCAGCACACCATGGACCCCACTACGGAAGAGTTTGAGGACGAAATCCACAACTTCGCCGCCCTCTGCCGCGTGGTGAAGGGGCTGAAAAATTGCCGCATCGGCGCGCTGGGCGCACGGCCCGCGGCCTTTTCCACCGTCCGCTACAGCGAGAAACTCCTGCAGGAATCCGGCATTACCGTCGAAACGCTCGACCTCTCGGAAGCCTTTGGGCGCGCGGGCAAAATCAAGGATTCGGACACCAGGGTGAAAGCGCGCCTCCAGGCGATTGAAAAATACGTCAACACCCGCGGCGTCCCCCGGGCCGCGCTGGTGAAGATGGCGAAGTTTGCGCTGGTGGTGGACGAGTGGATGCTGAAGGCGGATTTGGACATCACGGCGGTGCAGTGCTGGACCGCGATGGAGGAATTCTTCGGGGTGGTTCCCTGCACTTGGATGAGCATGCTCAGCAATGCGCTGAAGTCCTCGGCGTGTGAAGTGGACGTCTGCGGCGCCCTCGGAATGCACGCCCTCGCCCTCGCTTCGCAAACCCCCAGCGCCCTGCTCGATTGGAACAACAATTACGGCGATGATCCGGACAAATGCGTGGCCTTTCATTGCTCAAACCTCCCGAAGGCCTTTTTCCAGGACATGGCCATGGACTACCAGGAAATCATTGCGGGCTCCGTGGGCAAGAAGAACACCTACGGCACCATCGCGGGCCGCATCAAGCCCGGCCCCATGACCTATTGCCGCCTCAGCACCTTCGATGACGAGGGCAGCATCGCCGGATATGTCGGCGAGGGGGAGTTCACCGCCGACCCGCTCAAAACGTTCGGAGGGTATGGTGTGGTGGAAATCCCGGAACTCCAATCGCTCTTGCATCACATCTGCGAGAATGGTTTCGAGCATCATGTCGCCATGAACCGCAGCGAGGTTGCCCGGCCGGTCTTCGAGGCGCTCGACAGTTACCTGGGCTGGGACATTTATTGGCACCAGGGTTAAACGATCTCAAAGCGAAAAACAGAGACTGACGCAAACGGGCGGCTCCCGGACGGGACGGGTTTGTCCTTTGTTTTTCGCGGATTTTCCCCCGGTTGATTAACCGGCAACCGTTCTGGAATAATGCGGCGTTGGCGGCAGTGAATGGCACACCACGGAGGTTTATTATCCATGAGCGAACCAAAGCAAAGCATGTTTGTCCTTCCGGACGGCAAAAACGTCATGTTCACCTTTATCCTCGTCAGTTCATTATTCCTTCTTTGGGGGGCCTGCAACGGGATGATTGACGTGATGGACAAACATTTTCAGGATGAATTGGGGCTGACCAAGGCGCAATCGGCCAATGTCCAGTTCGCGCATTACCTTGGATATTTCCTTATGGCCCTGCCCGCCGGATGGCTGGCACGGCGGTTTGGATGGAAGGGGGGCATTATCGCCGGTCTCCTGCTGGTGGCGGCGGGGGGCTTCTGGTTCCTGCCCGCGACGGGCCTTCAGGCAGCCGCCCATGCCGGGAGTGTGTCGAAAACCACGGCATTCATAGGGTATCTGATCGGGGTATGTTCCATTGCGGCGGGTTTGACCTTCCTCGAAACGGTGGCCAACCCCTACACCACCGTGCTCGGACCGGCGCGGTACGCGGCCACGCGCATCAATTTGGCGCAATCGTGCAAC
>CAYXPO010000015.1:0-20716 GCA_964466925.1 uncultured Nitrospirales bacterium | reverse complement strand
GCAGGACAATAAACAGGCTGAGAAATGGTTCCGGAAAGCGGCTCTACAGGGGCACGTTGAAGCACAACATAATTATGGTGTGATGATGCTTGAAGCTAGGGATTATGGTAAGGCAGAGAAGTGGTTCAGAAAAGCCGCTAATCAGGGCTTTTTGAAGTCCCAGTATAATCTCGGTCTTATGTATGGCAGGGGGGATGGTGTTTCCCCAGACTTGTCGAAATCCGTTGAATGGCTGGAGAAGGCCGCGCAGCAGGGATATGCCAATGCACAGTTGATGGTTGGAGTCGCGTACCTCAATGGCGAAGGGGTACCCCAGGACATCGATAAGGCCATTGAGTGGCTGCGGAAGGCGGCGGAGCAGGGCAATCTCATGGCGCAGTCCCTTCTTCAAGAGATTATAGAAGTAAATGAACCAGAATTAACAGATGACATAGTTGCTGGACGTCGTTTCGTCGATAGCCTTACACCCGAGCAGAAAAAGCATTTTGGGCGTGTATGTTGTAACCATAGCCGTCTTTTTGAAAGCCTCACACCCGAGGAGCGGCAACGCTTCGTAACACTCTTTCTCAAGGCTAAACATGACTTTCGGAGCAGCATAACCTTATCTTCCGGGGACATGGAGGAATATGAACTGACACCCGAGGAACAGCAGCGCTGGGAGGCAATCATAACGGCTCAAGAGGAGTTCCTCTATGGTCTGACGCCCGAGCAGCGGCAGTACTATGAAGAAGACCGGGGTGATTTCAGTGACGCGGAGCAGTTCGAGAACAGTCTGACAGACGAACAAAAAGCGCTCCGGCAGGTGTATTTTGAAGAACGAATGAGACAGTATACTGGGGAGTCGCATAGAGACGCAGCATAACGAATAGGCGCATCGACAAGAGCCCCCGGTGTGGCTGCAGTAGCCCGCCGGGGGTTCTTCGTGTCAATTCGTCCGTAACGTCTCAGGAAAATCTTATGACGAAACCAACGTCTTCCGCTTTTCAATCCTCGTATCCAGGATGTATCGCGTCCCATCGTGGCGCATTTCCTCCTGCCCGCATGTTACTCATCCCCGCTGCGCCGCATCCCGGCCTCCCACATGCGCGCACCGCCGCTTCCGCGTCACCGTCGCGCACACCCTCCAGAAGGTGTGGAATATGGGGGTAATCGGCCGAGAATTTCGAGGCAAAGCGATCATGGCAGCGCAGTGAGTGGCGTGCGATAACTCTGAGAAAACGTGTACACTCGGGTCTTATAGAAGTCGGCATTGGCCAACGAGGACCGCATGTCCGAGGATCGGTCTTCTGTGCGCAAGTTCAAAGCGGTTTTTCGGTTATCCGCGAACGGGGCGAACCACGCGGTAATCGTTTGCAAATCTTTCGGAGGAAAAATGTCAGAAATTTACATTTGGATTATCGGTACTGTGCCCGACGTAATGGCGCTCGGTAACAGCTGCCCTGCTGTGATCAAGGCAGCGCGAGACTTCGATAAAGTGACTGTTCCAGGAAAATGCCTCCCATCGGAAATTGTGCATAAATTGTGCATACGCCGGCCAAGTTAAGCCCATACAGACCAATTTAAGCCGAAAGCAGATCATCGCAACCCCATTAAAATCAATATCAACCAAGTACAACCAATTTGGATCTACACGTTGACTCGGTCTTGAAAACCGGCGCCTTCGGGCTTAAGCGTTCGAGTCGCTTACCCTCCGCCATTCAATAAAATCGCGGCGCGCATAAAAATACGGCGGCCTTTCCCATCCCCTTAAGAACCTCCATGGCACACGCCACAACAACAAACCGCCGTAGACTACGCCATGACACAGCAGGCACGCTTGGCCATTCATAGCTGCATAAAAACTTCACGGGAAAGGCTTAGCCCGGAAAGGAAGATGTGTTGAACTCAAACCAGGTTAATTATATCATCGGGAGGCATCGGGGGGGCGAATATGCCGGTCCACCCTGTTCCCCGTGTTTTCATTTTGGAGACCTTTGTCAGGCCTATAAGGCATCGTAAAGGGCAAGGAGTTCGCGGTGGACGGTGAAGACGAGGTTGGGGCGTTCATGGGGGAGGAAGAAGGCGGCTTCCATGACGTCGCTGCCGGTTTCGAGGGTGCCGGTCCAGTGTTCCGTGGTGAATCCGAGGACCAGGATCGCGCCATTGATGGGGCTGGGCTTGGTTTTGGCGCCAAGCAGGCGGATGTTGGATATGTGGAACCCGGTCTCTTCGCGAATTTCACGGATAATGCCTTCCTCGGGCGACTCGTTGAGTTCGAGGAATCCACCCGGCAGGCTCCATTCTCCCTTGCAGGGTTCGACGCCCCGGCGTACCAGCAGCAGGGCGCCGTCATCACGGCGGAGGAAGCAGCAGGTGGCGGGGACGGGATTGTGATAGAAAAAACGGTGGCAGGGGGCGCAATGGGGATGATCAGCCTCTCCGTCATGCGCGAGGACGAGTTTGCGCCCGCAGATGGGGCAGAAGTTCCACACCAGCCGCTCGGGGGGAATATAGGTCATAGTATGATCCTGTGTTTTACTGAAGAGATGGTAAACCTGGGGCGTGGCGGGGGACAAACATGATACGGCAACCTCCAGCACCCTGCAATCGCGAAACATCATTTTTAGCCGGAAGAAAATAAACAGGAGTATGTAACGGGCATCCTCTTTGCACTACACTGTCTCCGCAAGAACACAACCCCTGGAGCATGAACATGGCCGGGCAGGACCCCGACAAAGGCATTATTTTCGATATCCAACACTTTTCCCTTCATGACGGGCCGGGTATCCGCACGACAGTGTTCATGAAGGGCTGTCCGTTGCGGTGCTGGTGGTGCCACAACCCGGAGGGGATTTCCTCTCAGCCGTTATTATCCTTTGTGCCGGAGAAGTGCATCGGCTGCGGGTTTTGCTTCAAGGTGTGCCCCCGGCAAGCGCACCGCATGGAAGGCGGCCGGCATGTATTGGATCGGGACAAATGCATCCGGTGCGGCGCCTGTACGGTGGAGTGCCGCTCCGGAGCGCTGGAACTGGTGGGACGCAATGTCACGGTGGATGAGGTACTGAAGGAAGTGCTGAAGGATCGTCCGTTTTATGAGACCTCCGGCGGGGGCATGACGCTTTCCGGCGGCGAACCCACGTATCAGATGGCTTTTACAGAGGCTTTGCTCCAGGCGGCGAAAAACGAAGGCCTGCATACCTGCATGGAGACCTGCGGCTATGCAGACTATGCTCGGTTCGAGCGCCTTCTCCCGCTGGTGGATCAATTCCTTTTTGATTTCAAAGAAAGCGATCCCCAGCGCCATTTGGAATACACCGGCGTATCCAACGAGCGCATCCTCGCCAACCTTCGCACGCTGCTGGACCACGGCGCTTCGGTGGTGCTGCGGTGTCCCATGATCCCAGGCTGCAATGATCGGGAAGACCACCTGGAGGCCATTGCCGCCCTCAGCCATGAACTGCGCGGGCTCACGGGGGTTGAATTGATGCCCTATCACGGTCTCGGAACCGGCAAGTTGGACCGCTTCGGATTACCCGCCACACGTCACGCAACCACCCAAGCGCCCACGCCCGCCACAGTGGCCTCCTGGGGGGCGTATTTACGAAGCCGGGGCGTGAAGGTCGTGAATGAAGCGTGATCATCTTTTATATTGACGTAATCTTCATTTGCCAGTAGAATATATATTATAGGTTATGCGCGATGTAATGCTTTATTAGTTAATAGGTGTGTTGAATGCAGTGTTTCTGTCTTGTGAGTCGCGCCCAATAGACAAGAACAAAAGCCGTCAGAAGGCATGGAGACGTGTCATGAATATGCGCACTATCTCAAGTCAAAGGAAAACAAGGGTGGCGCCATTTTGGGGCTTATGGGTTTTATTGCTTTGTGTCAATGCCCTGGCGGAAGAAATACCGTTAACCGCACGGTTCTATGTCAGTCCGTCAGGGAACGACCTCATGGACGGCTTATCCTGGGAAACCGCGAAAGCCACCCCTCAAGGTGCTGTGGACGCATTGTTGAGCATGTCCACTCCGGCGATTGTTCAGCGATATGAGATATGGCTGCGGGAAGGCACGTATCGTCATCAGGCCGCGGGCGCTGTGAAATCTGATTTTATTGTGGACATAAATGAGGGGGTCAATGTACGATTTTTCGGGGGCTTCAGTGGCTCTGAGCACTATCTGGAAGAGCGTTCCTGGACAAGACACCCGGTGATATTTGACGGCGAGGGGGTGTACTCGGGATTTTCAATGGTGCGTACACTACCCTCTCCGCCCGATCCGGGGCGGAAGTACCTATTGAATTTTAACGGCGAAGAGGTCCTTTTCGATGGGATTCAATTTAGGCGGATGCAAAAGGGTGTAGAAGCCGAGGGTATCCTTTTTTTTTCATTTAATCATTGTGCGTTCCAGCAATGTCAATATGCATTTTGGGGTAATTCAGGAGAATCCATGAGGTGTGGCATGGGCAATACCCTTATGGATACTTGCGGGTCTGGAATTGTTATTGACGGTCTTCACGGCACTATTAACCTGCAAAACTGCACGATAAGCAACCTGAACAGTGAATATTCGTTCCGTGTGGGTTTGGGCGATCGAATCCTGGCCACGAATACTGTTTTCTGGAATTGCTCCCCCCTCTATAGTTATGAAGCCGTCTTCAGGAACAGTTGTTTCTCCGAATCACTCTTCACGGGGTCTTATCCATTTCCAGAGTATATGGATATCGCGGACTGTATTCAGGAGGAACCGGAATTTGTGGATGCCGCAGGGGGGAATTATCAACTGCGCCCGGACTCGCCGTGCGTGAATACGGGCACGGTTCCCTCCCTGGCGCTTCCTGATGATTTACTGGGTGTGGCGCGGCCGCAGGGCGGCCTGTATGACATGGGGGCGTATGAATATTGGGCTGGATGCATGGAATCGGGATGTCACGGCTCGGACCAGAACCACGATGGCGTGATTCAACTGGGGGAAATTCTTCGTGTGATTCAATTCTTCAATTCGCAGGGACTGCATTGCGCGGAAACGCCCGCCAGCACGGAAGACGGGTATGTGCCCGGCCCTGGGGCGAATCATGCGTGCATGCCGCATTCCAGCGATTACAATCCCCAGGACTGGTCCATAAATCTGAGTGAACTGCTCCGTCTGATCCAATTGTACAATTCATCCGGATATCACCTCTGTGCCGGTTCTGAAGACGGATTTTGCGCACGGTAATAGCTCCACCGAGCGCATCCTCGCCAACCTTCGCGCGCTGGTGGACCACGGCGCTTCGGTGGTGTTGCGGAACACCATGAGCCCCGGCTGCAATGATCGGGAAGACCACCTGGAAGCCATTGCCGCGCTCAGCCATGAACTGCGCGGGATCACAAGGGTTGAATTGATGCCCTATCACGGTCTCGGAACCGGCACGTTGGACCGCTAAGGCCCAATTGGAAACTACCTCGCCTTTAAGCACCCCACCCAAGAATAGGTGGCGCTTTCCCTGGAATTGTACACGCTTAAATCCGAACAAACCCTCTGCGGCCAGTCCGAGAATACGGCAGTTTCACGTATGTATCATTCCGTGTGCCTTAATTATTCCGTTCGCCGCCCGCTTTTTTGTGCGCGATACGGATAGCGTCTGGAACCGCCAATCATCAACAGGAGGAACCCTGTGGCGAACAGGGAAAGGGCGGCCCCCGCATAGGCGGACCAGGGCCGGAATTCGAATCGCACGAAGTGCGTGCCTTGGGGAACGGTAATCGCTTTGAAGGCATCATCGGCCTTCATAATGGGCACTTCCTGATGGTCCACCCAGGCGCGCCACCCGGCATAATAGGAATCCAGATATGTCAAGATACGCGCTTCCGGAAGGTCCTTGACAATCACCTCGATGGAGTTGGCCCGGCGTTCCACGATGGACAAAAGATCATTTTCATCGGACAAGTCTTTCAGGACATAGGCCTGTGTCAAATGCAGGCCGTTCTTCGCTTGGGCGGGCCATCGCAGGGTGATGGTGTTTCTGCCGCAGTCGGGCAAGGGTATTTCCAGGAAACGTTCTTTGGGGGTTGTTACGGCGCGGGTCTGTTTGAGTTTGAACATGCCGCCGTGTTCATCCGCGCAGGACGGTTCAAACTCCACGGCTCGGGATGCGGTATACCCCACATACAGCGCGCTGTGCCGGTGATCCTGTTGGAATACCGGCAACGTCAACGCATTTTCCATTCCCAAGGTTCGAATTTTCGTTTCAAGTTCTTTTCCAAAACCGAGATTGACGCGTTCGGTCTCTTCCGAAACTGCCTTGGCGGGAACCTGATCCCGTTTAATCTCCGGCACGGGCAGCACCGTATCCGGGGCCGTGCCCGGAAGAAAAACCGTGGTCGCGGACGGAAACACCTGGTCTTTGGCGGGCAGGGGGCCGGAGGTCCATTGCCGCGTCAACCAGAAGGTCCGTTTGAGGAGGAGATGACCCATCTGATTATCCACCAGCACCTCGTCCTGTTTCAGATGGCCGCGGTAGACGTGTTCATTGCCCGGTTTGCACAGCAACCGGCGGGTTTCGCCCACATAGAGCGGGTTATACCCATTCATGGTCATGTCCAGGGTCCACATTTGCCAATTGGGCGTGCTCACGGCCGTGCGCGTGTTTTCCCGGGAAAGTTCCTTCACCGTTCCAAAACGCGCGGTGGGGCCGCCGCCAATGCGGGAGGACACATAAAGGGGCAGCATCTGCGCCCCCCATGCCAGAATTTCTCCCATGATCAGGCAGCCAATCACGGCGGTTCCCAGCCGCGGCAGGCGCACCCAGGCAAAGAAGCACATGGTGGCAAGGGTTCCCAAGGGCAAGGCCCACACCCAAAACCAGGGCTGGTAGAGCGGTTTTCCCGCAAGATAGTGCATCAATACATACATCATGGCGAGCCCCGCGTTTACCAGCCAGATGGTCCGGAAAGCGCTTTTGGAATAGCTGGCGGCGGCGCGGCCCGCGGCGTCCACGCCAAAGGCCACCGCCAAGGCGAGCGGCAGCGCGGATATAATTCCCGCGCGCCAAGGCGACACGGTGATATTCAGAAAATCCATTTTGTGCAAGAGCGTTCCCACAGGAAAGGGCGGGCCGATGGTACAATCGGTAAGCAGGAGAAAAAGCCCCAGGAACACCAGAACGTCCCGTTTTCGGGGATGGGCCAGGGCGGCCAGGCACGCCAGCAAAGAACCGATGCCTGCGGCGCGGCAGCCAATGGGCGCCCACAGATCGCCCGTGAATATCACCAGGCATTTCAGAAGGTGCATCCAATCCGCGTTTGGCCCTCCCGCGGTCACTTTCACGCCGGAGGACGCCACACGGGCGCTTTGCATGCCCAGTTCAAATGCGGGCACCAATACAACGGCCGCCATCAAGGCCCCAAAGGCCGCCACCATGACCAAGAAGAGCGCATGCCCCAAAACCGTCTGAAAAAACCGGCCGCAGGAGCGCCGGAAACCCTGCCATTCAAGATGCAACAGGCCGTGCAGGACGGCATAGCCGCCCAGGAGCACACCGATATACAAGGTGAGTTGGGGAAACGCGCCCAAGGTGCTCATGCCATAGAGAAGCGCGGTCCATGCGGTATAAAACACCCGGTCTGAAAATCGCCGGGCCGTAAAAGCCCTGTGGGCCGCCCAGAGTATCCAAGGCGCCCAGGAGGTGACCAGGGGGTACACGTAGAATTCCGTGCCGTAAATAATACTGAACGGACCCAACATGAACACAAAGGCCCCGGCCAGCCCCGCCCACCGGCTGAGGCCGTATTCGCGCGCCAAACACACCACACCCAGCCCCGCCATCAATAGATGCAACACGACAAGGAGGTGGAGGCCCGCCGCGGTGGCATAAGGGTTGTAGGCGGGCGTCAATACGCTGCGCAGCAAATGGAACGGATAACAGGCGTTGGCCTGTGGGTCCGCCGCAAAGGGCATGCCGCAATAACTCAACGGATTCCATAAGGGGAATTCACCGTTGCGAAGGGAGACATCCAAAAAAAAGGCGTTGGGTCCGAAATAGTTCCGGCCATCCAACAAGCCGAAATTTTTATTGAAAAGCGGAGGCTGGAGATAGTATTGGCAGACCACCAGAAGTCCGGCCAAAAGAACCAGCAGCATGAAAAACCAGTCCAGCCGCCACCGGACACACGTCTCCCCCCATCGTCTCAACCCATATCGCATAGCTGGTTTCCCTGCCGCACCGTAGTGCACAACAAACACTGCTTCCCAAAACACATTGGAACTTTAGTGTATCGCATTGTGCTTAATAAAGTCATTTGCGATGCACTCCGCCGATGCATTCCGCCCCCGCTGTTTCATGAACACCGCACCCCAAAATTAGGGTACTCCTTATAGTGCCCGCGGCGGCACGGCTCTTTCCCAAAATGTCGCGGCTTGAACGGGTCTGCGAAAAATGCTATTTTTACCACGAGCCGATAACAGGTCTCGTTCCTGTTCTGGGAAAATTCGGCAAGGTCGCGTGTGCAGGTCCCGGAGCATCCTCCGGTGGCGGGCAAATAAAAAAGGGTTGGGTATGTTCACTTCACTGAAAAAACAGTTTGAGGAGTATTCCGTGGTGCTTGCGCCGGACCGGGATGAACCGGACTGGTGGGCGGGCGCGCCTTCGGTGGCGCGGGCGGCGGACGGCACGTTTTATTTGGCGGCACGCATGCGCGAGGCACTGTCGCCTCCGGGATACCGGGGATACGACATTCGGATATTGCGCAGTGAGGATGGGATTCATTTCGAACCCATTCGCCACCTTCGGCGTGAAGACATGGGCCTGAAGGGGTTTGAGCGGCCGGCGTTGGTGATTGATCCGCAGACGGGTCTTTTTCGGTTGTATGGATGCACGCCCATGGACAAAGGCTGGGGCATTTTCCGTTTTGAGGATGCCGCTGATCCCGCGCATATTGATCCCGGCACGCTCCGGACGGTTCTTGGCCCGCCGCCCTCGCATGGCCTGTTGCTCACCCCGGGTTATAAGGACCCCTTTGTATTATGGGCGGAAGGGCAATGGCACATGTATGTCATCGGCATAGACCGGGTGGAGCGCGTGCATCATTTCAGCAGTGAGGATGGAGACCACTGGACCGCGGACCCCTGCAACCCGATTTTCGACAATGGAGGCTGGCATAATTTTTACACCCGTCCGGCCTGCGTGCTCCCGATGGGAGCGGGGTATTTATTCGTGTATGAAGGATCGAACTCGGCCTGGCATGATCCGAATTACAATATCGCCACGGGGCTTGCGTATACGCTCGATTTGTCGCAGATCACGGATTTGACGCCCCGGGAACCCTTCCTCACCAGCCACACACCCGGCCCGTGCCAAACCTGGCGGTATTCGCACTGGCTAAAGGTGGACAACGGAATTAACGTGTACGCGGAATGCGCGCGGCCCAACGGCTCGAATGAAATCCGGCTGTTTCACCTTCCGGGATAAAGGGTTCCGCCGCAATGTGCGGAAATTTCCAAACCAGACGGATCGTGTTTTCGGTTCGCGCTGGCGGAATGGTTTTTTCGCGGGGAAAAAACGCTATTCGTCGCCGAAGTCCATGCGGAAGTCTTCGCCGAGGTAAATCTTGCGGGCAATCGGGCTTTCGGCGATTTCCTTCGGGGTGCCCGCGACAATCACCTGGCCTTCATTGATGATGTAGGCGTGGTCCGTGATTTCCAGGGTATCCCGCACATTGTGATCCGTAATCAACACCCCGATGCCCTTGTTTTTCAACGTGGCCACGGTGGCCTGAAGGTCCGCCACGGCAATCGGATCAATGCCGGCGAACGGTTCGTCGAGCAGGAAGATTTTCGGGTCGGTGGCCAGTGCGCGCGCAATTTCGGTACGGCGGCGCTCGCCGCCCGACAGGGTGTAGGCCTTGCTGTCCGCCAGATGCACGATATTCAATTCTTCGAGCAGATGGTCCGCGCGGCGTTTGCGGTCCGCCGATTTCAGACGCTGGTATTCCAGAATGGCCAGCAGGTTTTGCCGCACGGTCATATTGCGGAACACGGACGGTTCCTGCGCCAGATAGGCCATGCCCGCGCGCGCACGCTTGTACATCGGCAGCTTCGTCACATCCTGGCCCAGGAAGAAAATCCGGCCCGCGTCGGGTTTCAGCAGGCCCACCACCATGCTGAAGGTGGTGGTCTTGCCCGCACCGTTGGGGCCGAGCAGCCCGGCGATTTCCCCCGCCTGCAGCGAAATACAGACCTCGCGGACGACGGTGCGCTTCTTGAAGGACTTCACCAGTCCCTCCGTGCGCAACAATACGGTGTCTTGATCGGCCACAACGTATTCCTTAATGGTCCGTTAGCGTTTCGCGATATAGTCCGGATACGCCGCTTCCAGCAGCAGCCGGTTCAACCGGGCCGTTTCTTCGGGTTTGCGGCCTTCCTTCGCCAGCAATCCCTTGGCTTCCTCATTCAGCGCCACGCCCTTCCAGGCGGCTTCCGTATAGAGGCCCTCTTTCTTCAAAACCTTGTTCAACTGCTTCACCATGTCACCCTTTTGCTCCGCCAGCGCCTCCACGGACACATTCAGCAGCATCTTCCGCACTTGTTCGTCCAGGTGCCGGGCAATTTGTTTTCCCGGCGAGGCGCCTTCGCCGCCCGCCTGGGTTTTCAGCGCCTTCAACAGC
This sequence comes from uncultured Nitrospirales bacterium, assembly GCA_964466925.1. GTDB lineage: Bacteria > Hydrogenedentota > Hydrogenedentia > Hydrogenedentales > CAILVY01 > CAILVY01. The sequence continues at coordinate 10,095 of CAYXPO010000015.1, read as the reverse complement.
CCCGCCCAGTCTTTTACATCGCCTTGCGTCAACAAGGACGGATCACCGGCGCCGCCCGGACCGCCCATGCCGTTAAGGGGGATTTGCTGGACCTTCATGTCCGACACTTCCACCTCATTCGTTTTGAAGTTCATGGTGATCCTGCTGCCGCGCAAGTCCTTCACTTGATCACTGTTCATCACGGGGTTTCCGCTGAACACCAGCAGGCCGGTGTCAAAATTCCAATCCGCCTTCTCCGCGCTGATCGAGCCCTGCGGATGCTGCACTTCCACATTGCCTTCCATGGTAATGACGGACGGCTTCGACGCGCCTTCCTTGTAGTCGAATTTCATCTTGTAGGCGCGGATGGGCAGCGGCTTCAGCTTCGCGTCTTCCGAAAGCAGCGTGATGCGGACCCCGTCCGTCATTTCCTTGATCGCCATGCCGCCGCTGAAGCTGCCGACAAAGCGGCCGGCGTCAATCTGCATCGAGGTATACCCGCCCAGATCGCCGCCCAACTCCTGCGCCATCGCACACCCGGCCACCAACCACGCGGCCATGAACACCTGTCTCATTGCTGTTGCCTCCCAAACCGTACCAAGCCCGTCACGCCGGTCAGCTCGAATTCCTTCCTGTCGGGATACAGGCGGACACTGCCCGCCTGCAACTCGAGCTGCGGATCGGTCACCTTGACCGGATGGTCACTGCGGGCCTCGCCCGGTTTGTCCTTGTCCGGATTCTGCCATTGTATATCCGAGAGTTCAATTGTCATCGCGCCCACGACGGCTTTCACCTGGCCGCTCAGAAAGGCGCTCCTGCCCTCCTCGAACCGGCCTTCCTGGGCGTCTATTTTAATCACTTCCTGGGTCTCATCCCTGCCATAAATCACCGCGTGCGCATTCTTGAATGCGTACGTGCTTTCATCCGCCATCGAAGCCTCCCGCGCATGCACCCAAATCGTCGGCTTCTGCGCCATCCCCGCCGTCGGATCCGTCCGGTGCAGATAAAAATCAATATCCCGCACCTCCGTCCGTTCCGTCTCGTCCAACGGCACGGCGCCCGGCGTTCCCGGCGTCACCGGGACGGGGGTGGTTGGCGCGGCAGGCTGAGTGCAGCCGGACAGCGCCAAGCCCAGCAGCATGCTTGCAAATAAACGGCTCATGGCGCGGTCTTCATGTTTCTCCGGTACACGGCGTTCAACCCCTTCAACGTTAACAGGGGGTCCACCACGTCTATCGAACTCGCTACGTCCGCGATTGTTTTCGCCAGGCCGCCCGTCGCAATCACCGTGGGTTTCGCCCCCATTTCCTCACGGATGCGCCGGACCAGCCCGTCCACCATATCCGCATAGCCGAAGGTCAATCCGGAGCGGATATTCGACACCGTGTCGCGGCCGATCACGGTATTGGGCTTTATGATATCCACGCGCGGCAGTTTCGCGCAATGTTCCGACAACGCATCGGCGGACAGTTGCACCCCCGGCACAATCACCCCACCCTGCCACTCCGCCTTCGCCGTCACCACGTCAAAGGTGGTTGCCGTGCCAAAATCAATCACCACCAGCGGCCCCTTGTGTTCCTCGATGGCCGCCACCGCGTTCACGATGCGGTCCGCCCCCACCTCCTTCGGATTATCCACCTGCAACACCAGCCCCGTCTTCACCCCCGGCCCCACCATCAACGGCATCACATGAAACGCCCGCTGGCTCACTTCCTGCAACGCCAGATTGATCTGGGGCACCACGCTCGATACGCAACACCCGGAAATCTGGTGGCGGTCCACGCCAATGCCCTGCAGCAGCATGCTGAGCAAAATATACAGTTCATCGCCCGTGCGGTAATTGGACGTCACGACGCGCCACGGCCCCAGCAGCTCGTCGCCGCGATACAGGCCGAGCACCATGTGCGAATTGCCTACGTCTACCACCAGCAGCATAATCTACCCGTTCCCTCGTTCCAAAGGGGATACATCATCCACATTTTCACCATAAAAATCCAGCCTCACGGCACTATTTCCACTTCATGTGCGATGCGCGCGCGGCGGCCCGCCGGCGTTTCCACCAGCAGGGCCCCTTCCTCGTCAATCCCCACCACCCGCCCCGTGACGCCTTCCCGGCACACCGTTTGCCCCACAATCTGGCAGGCCACCGACCAAAACGCCCGGATATCGTCAAAGCCGCCCCGCCGAAGCTGGCGAACATACTCATCAATGTGTTCCAGCACATTCCAGAGCAGCACGCTCCGGTCCCATTCGAGACCGGTGGTGCTTTCCAAAGAACCGGCCCATTCGCGCAGGGATTCCGGGAAATCCTCCGGACGGTGGTGCACATTGATCCCGATCCCCACCGCGCTCCAGCCTTCCCGGTGCTCCACCAATATCCCGCACACCTTCTTGCCCGCGCAGATCAAATCGTTCGGCCATTTGATGGACAAGGCCGCGCGCGCCATGGCCGCCTCCCGCACCGCCAGCGACGCCGCAAACATCAATCCCCGCGAAGGGCCTTTCAAGGCCACGCTGAACCACAATCCCAATCCCGGCGCGCTGTGCCAGGTGTTTCCATGGCGCCCCCGGCCCAACGTTTGCCGCTCCGCCACAATGACCGCCCCGTCCACCCCGCACGCCAAGGCCCGGTCATTGGTGGATTCCACCGTATCCAGAAATTCCACGGTCGAACCCACCAGATTCCCGGTAAGGGGTTCCAGGTGTATTCGGGGTATGGGCGCGCGATCAGGCATTTTCAATCAACAAGGACATGTCGAGCACCGGCGCGGAATGGGTCAATGCCCCCACGGAGATGAAATCCACCCCCGTTTCCGCCATCGCACGGACTCGGTCCAGACTCGCATTGCCGCTGGCTTCCAACACCACCCGCCGGCCCGCCGCGCGGCGCGCCGCTTCCCGCATGGTGTCCAAATCCATGTTATCCAACAAGATAACATCCGCCCCCGCCTCGGCGGCCTCGTCGAATTCCTCCAGCGTCCGCACCTCCGCCTCCACCCGCATCAAATGATGGGAATGGAACCGCGCCTTCGCTATCGCCGCGCGCAGCCCGCCCGCCGCCGTCACATGATTTTCCTTGATTAGTATGCCATCGGAAAGATTGAACCGGTGCCGTGCCCCCCCGCCATGCACCACCGCCGCCTTCTCCAACGCCCGCAACAGCGGCGTGGTCTTCCGCGTGCAACAGATTTTACAGTTGAGTTCGCCCACCGCCGCCACAAACCGCGCCGTCAATGTCGCCACCCCCGACAAATGCTGCACAAAATTCATCGCGGTCCGTTCCGCCATCAACACCGCCTGCGTGCGCCCCTCAAACTGGGCCACGGTATCCCCTTTTTTCACCTTCTCCCCATCGTGACAGGAAACCCACCCGTCAAGCGCTGAATCAAGGGACAGAAAAGTGTGATGAAACACCTCGACGCCGCTGAGCACACCCTCCTGCTTGGCCACCAAACGCGCACGGCACCGCGCCTCGCGCGGAACCGTCGCTTCCGTCGTGATATCGCCCCGCCCAAGATCTTCCTCCAGGGCGGCGCGCACAAGTGTGTCTACCGATAACTCCATAACAGGCCATTTCCTCCCCGATTCAAACACGAATTCTATCATATTCCCGGAAAGAATTGCGATTCTCCTGCGCATGGCACAGGACCCACGCCAATACGTTAACGGAGTGCATGGCACTTGGCCGGATCGGTTCAATCGGCGTGATCCGTCTGTTCCCGCGCTTTGGACATCCACCGCGCCTTGCCGATAGAATACACTGTTGCCTGTTTCCAGGGGCGGCCCGCCGCCGCTCCCTGTTTTCGGGCATTACCGGAGGACTGAACATGTTGTCTTGGGTTCGATTCATCGGGGTTCTTGCCGTCCTGCCGCTCTTGGGATGCGCCACCGGCGCGGAAGACCCTGTTTTCCTGCCCCGCGCCCATTCCCACAACGATTATATGCGGCCCCATCCCCTGTTTGATGCGCTCGATGCCGGATTTTGCAGTGTCGAGGCGGACATCTACCTGGTGGACGGTGAACTGCTGGTGGCCCATGACCGCGATAAGGTGAAGCCCGGCGGCACGCTCCAGAAAATGTATCTGGATCCGCTCCGCGAACGCGCAAAAAAGAATGGCGGGCGCATCTACCCGAACGGCCCCAGTGTCAGCCTGCTGATAGATTTTAAGGAATCCCCGGACATCCTCTGGCCGAAACTCCGCGAAGTCCTGAATCACTATGAAGACATCCTTACGGTGTTCACCAATGATGCCGTGGAAGAGCGCGCCGTGACCGTCGTCCTTTCCGGCAATTCCCCCCGCGCTCAGCTCCAACAGGAACCCCGCCGTCTGGCGGGCCTCGACGGGCGTTTGGCGGACCTGGCCAATCCTCCGTCGCCCAAACTGGTCCCCTGGATCAGTGATTGCTGGCAACCCCTCTTCCGGTGGATGGGCCAGGGGCCCATGCCCGAGGCCGAACGGGAAAAATTGAAGGGATATATTGCCAAGGCCCATGCCAACGGCCAAAAAATCCGCTTCTGGGGCACGGGCCAAAACCCGGCGGTCTGGGAGGAATTTTACACGCTGGGCATGGATTTGCTGAACGCGGACAATCCCGCCCGGTTACGGGAATTCATGCTGGAAAAAATGAAACAGGAAAAAGCCCGTTAAGGCTCATTCAGGAAAGATGCCATGGATACCATACGTATAGGGTTCATTGGGTTGGGCGGCATTTGCCGGGAGCGGCATGTTCCCGGCCTCCGCAAAATCCCCGGTGTTGAAATTGTGGCCGTCGCCAACCGTTCCCGAAAATCCACCGAAGCCGCCGCCAAGGAATTTGACATCCCGGTGGCATGCCGCCACTGGCAGGATATCCTCCAGCGGGAGGACATTGACGCGGTGTTCATCGGCACCTGGCCTTATATGCATCACCCTGTCAGCATCGCCGCCCTGGAAGCGGGCAAACACGTTTTTTGCCAGGCCCGGATGGCCATGAATTTCAATGAGGCCCGCGAAATGTACGAAACCGCCGTTCATTCCGGGCGCATTGCCGCCCTGTGCCCCGTCCCCTATGGCCTCAGCGTGGACCGCACCATTCTGCGCCTTCTGCGCGAAGGCGCACTGGGCAAAGTCCACCTGGTGCGCGTTCAAAGCCTGAGTGGCGCCAACATCGCCCCCGAAACGCCGCTCCACTGGCGCAAGGACCACCGCCTCTCCGGCCTTAACATGCTCACCCTCGGCATGTTCATCGAGATCATCCACCGCTGGTTCGGATGGACCCGGACCGTCACCGCCCAAACCCAAATCTACACCCCTTGGCGCCGGGATGCCGAGGACCGCATGATCGAAATCAAAATTCCCGACCAGATTCTTTTCAATACCGACATGGAGATGGGGGTGGTCGTGCAATATGTGATTAGCGGCATGGTTGCCAACGGAAAAGACGCCATTGAAATCCATGGCACAGAAGCCTCGCTTTATTATGAGGTGGGGCCTGACAAACTCTACTATATCCGCCCTAATAACCTCCTTGAACCGGTCCCCATTCTCCCGGAAGACGCCTACGATGTCCAGAATTGGCGCGTGGAACAGGATTTTATCAACGCCATCCGCTCCGGGTTCCCCTATCATCCCAATTTCGAAGACGGTCTGCGGTATATGCAGGTTATTAAAGCCGTGTATGATTCCGCCAAGCGCCAACGCACCATCCACCTCGAAGGGTTTCCACAAACTTGACAATTCTGGGGAATTGGCAAATAATGTGATCATTGTTGACGCAAACAGTGGTCAAATAACACCATGGGGCAAGTGACTGGGCGGTGGACAGGCTGACAGCCGCTTGGCCGTGAATCAGTGTGGGTAGGAGGTTCTCATTCCTGGGGAATGAGCGAGGAGTTTAGGAAGTATGGGGAGTGCCCAGCAAGCAGCAGAGGAATCGGATCAAGGCGGCAGGAAGACGTCCCTGCAAAAACCAGGGGCTGAGAAGCGTCTGCACGCGCCGGAAAATGATCTCCAAGAACAAGAACTATTATTGAATGGCATCATGCGCAATCTCCCGGGGATTGTGTATTGTGGAATCGTGCATCCCAATGGGGAAATAACGTTCAACTTTGTCAGTGAACGCATCACGGAGGTGTTGGGGCTTCCTTGTGAAACGGAAGGGTTGTTGGATCATTTCCTTCAACGGGTTCATCCGGAGGATAGGGATTTGTTAATGGCCTCCATCCGGAACGCGGTGGCGAACTATTCTTCATGGAATTATGAAATGCGGTTCATTAAGGCGCCGGGAGAAACGATCTGGATCAAAGGCCTCTCCTCTCCCTCCCGCAGGGGCGAGGATATTGTCTATAACGGCATTATTTTGGATGTTACCGACCAGAAGCGCGCCGAGGAAGCGTTGCGGGAGAGCGAAACCCGCTGGCAGTTTGCCCTGGAAGGCGCGGGCGACGGTGTATGGGACTGGAATGCCCAAACCAACGAGGTGTTCTTTTCCAAGCAATGGAAGGCCATGCTGGGGTATGAAGAACACGAAATCGCCAATGCACTGGAGGAATGGGACAAAAGACTTCATCCCGAGGACCGGGAGCAGGCGTATGCGGACCTCCAGAACCACTTTATTGGGAAAACGCCGACGTACATAAACGAGCATCGGCTCCGATGCAAGGATGGTTCCTACAAATGGATTTTGGACCGCGGCAAGGTGGTTCAGTGGACCGAAGACGGCAAACCCCTGCGGGTAATCGGCATACATTCCGATATCACCGCGCACAAGCAGGCCGAGGACGCCCTGGAGAAGGAGCGCGCGTTTCTCCGGCAGGTGATAGACGCCGTTCCCGGATTCGTTTGTGTCAAGAATTTGGAAGGCGGGTTTGATTTGGCCAATAAGGCCCTTGCGGAGGCCTATGGCGCCACCGTGGAAGAGCTTACCGGCAGGAAAGACGCGGATTTCATCAAGAATGAAGAGGAGATGCAACAATTCCTGCAGGATGACCGCGAAGTCATTCTCCAACACAAGTCCAAGTATATCCCTGAAGAAAAAATCACCTATGCCAACGGGCAGGAGCATTGGCTGAGCACCATAAAAGTGCCCCTGTTGCAGGCAAATGGCGAGTGCGCACAGTTGCTGGCCGTGGCCACCGACATCACGGAACGCAAACAAGCGGAAGCCGCGCTCCGGGAAAGCGAGGAGAAATTCCGCGCCTTTGTGGAAACCAGCAACGATTGGGTGTGGGCCATGGACATAGAGGGGCGGCACACCTATAGCAACGGGAAGATCAATGACATCATCGGGTATGCGCCTGAAGAGATTCTCCAGTTTGAGGCCATGGACATTGTTCATCCGGACGACGTTGCGGCAACCCAAACGCTGCTCAAGGAATGCATTGCCGAGAAAAAAGGGTGGGCGCGGTTTGTGGTGCGCTTCCGGCACAAGAACGGTTCCTATCGCTGGATTGAATCCGGTGCCGTCCCGGTTTTGGACAATCAAGGCCACTTGACGGGGTTCCGGGGCACGGACCGCGATATCACGGACCGCGTTCAGGCGGAGAATCAGCGTATAGAGATGGAACGGCGGCTGCTCCAAAGCCAAAAACTGGAGAGCTTGGGCGTTCTGGCGGGCGGCATCGCGCACGACTTCAATAATCTGCTCATGGCCATTTTGGGCAACCTGGACATGGCGTTGATGGACCTGCCGCCCACCGGCTCTGTGCGCATATGTATCGAGGAAGCCATTCAGGCCACCAACCGCGCCACCATTCTCACCCGCCAAATGCTCGCCTATTCCGGCAAGGGCCGTTTTATCATGGAACCCCTGAACCTGAAGGACTTCCTGAAGGAGAATGCGGCGTTGTTTCATTCCATGGCGCCGAAAACCGCCACCCTCGAAATGCGCCTTGATCCCGCGCCCGCGCTCATCAAAGCCGATCCCGTCCAGCTACAGCAAATCGTCACCAACCTCCTCCTCAACGCCGCCGAAGCCTTGGGCGAATCTTCCGGCGGGATCACCCTCCGCACGGGGACGTGCGCGTGCGGCGAGGACGATCTTGGCAAAAGCCGGCTCGATGAAAAACCGTCCGCCGGGGAGTTTGTTTTTCTGGAGGTGTCCGACACCGGCTGTGGGATGGACGAGGACACCCTTCGCCGCATGTTCGAACCGTTCTTTTCCACCAAGTTCCCGGGACGGGGTTTGGGCCTCGCCGCCGTCCTTGGCATTGTCCGGGGACACAACGGGGCCATTTTCGTGAACACCGCCGTGCGCCAAGGCACCACGGTCCGGGTTCTATTCCCCGCCATCGGGCACGTCAACTCCGCGAAGGACGGGAATTCAGCCACCCCTTCCCAAGGCCCGCCGGAACCCTCTTCGCGCTATGTGCTTGTGGTGGATGATGAAGAGGCCATACGCAACTTGTGCGCCGCTTTTGTGCGCCGCCTCGGTTATCAGGTTATCACCGCCGCCGACGGCGCAGAAGCCCTGACCCTCTTTGAACAACACAGGTCTGGTATCGTTTGTGTTCTACTTGACCTGACCATGCCCCGCATGGACGGGGTGAACACCTTCAAGCGCTTGAAGCGCCTCGAGCCCAATGTAAAAGTGATTTTGTGCAGCGGCTACAATGAACACGAGGCCATGCAACGATTCACCCGCGAGGGCCTGGCCGGATTCATCCAAAAGCCCTATCGCTTGAAAGCCCTGACGGAAAAGCTCCAACACATCCTGCGGGAGGCGCCTCCCCCGCCCTGATCGTGCCAAGCACGGCCGTGTGCCGCCGGCGCTTGATTTCGAGCCGCCCGCTATTGGACGGCGCCGAAATCAATTTCCCCCAGCGGAATGTTGCTTCCGAACAATTCGTTTTTCCCCGGAGGGGTGAACCCGATGTTCAGTTTGTACACTATCGGTTCCGCTTTGATGCGATGCGTGATAATGACATAATCATTGACCGGCCAGCTATGGGTGGGCGGCTCCGGGTAAAAATTCCACATCATGCATCCCTTGTCCTGAAATTCCGCAGGCAGGCGCGGGATGTCTTTCGGGGCGACATACCCATGGAAAAACATCCGGTAGTCCTCGTCAATGGGTCCTGTCACCTTGAAAATGAACCGGAAAGAAAACCAGTTGTCCTCGAACCGGTTTATATCCGCCGAAATGAACGTCAGTGAATCATGCACCTTGAAAGGGCGCGCGCCCAAGTCCTGAATCATGCGTTCAAACCGTGCATCGGCGTATGTTTTCAACTCGGGATGCTCCCGGGCCAGCCCCAGGGTGTTGCGGAACTGATAAAGCTGCATCAGGTTGAGCTTGTCAATATCTTCGGGGCTCCGTATGGCGACGGCCTCCGATACGGCGCGGCGCACCAGCACGCCATAGGTTTGATCCTTGGCCACCCCGTAGCGCTTTTCTTGAAACCGTTCAAACTGCCGGAAACCATACCGGTCCAGTTTTTCAAGCCATTCCCGTTCCAACTCCGGCTTCACGGAGTCAATGGCATACACGATATAGTCCGCCGCATCGATCCTGGGTATCAGGTCTTCCGGCTTCCAGTACTGTCCGATGTTCCGGAATTTCCGTTTCGGCAGGTACCGGGGGTTGATATCCTTGCGTTGATAGGGGCTTCCGGGCCAGTAATGCTCCTGCTCCAGCAACAACCCCCGAATATTCAACCGCAGGTAGTTCGCATATTCCCCTTTGGGATTCAATTGCTGTTGTTCCGCCCGCATCAACGCGCCGAAAATGAAATCCTTGAAATTTTCCTTGACGGGCGCGCCGATGCGCGTGTCGGAAAAGGCGGGCGCTAGATAGTCCTTGTAAATCACCACGTCTGGCGGCGGCGACCACGTGCAGGCCAGCTTGAGCGGATGGGTGTAGAAACTCAACTCGCGAAGGGGGCCATACGGCGCCAGGGTAAGGTTGCCGTATTGGAACAACAGGAAGCAGGCAAAAAGACCCATGCCGGCGGCGCGGAGCGTGTTTCGTTTCGGCGCCATCACCGTTATGGCGGAAAAAACCGCCAGGGCCGGTATGGCCTGAAGGCTGTAGCGCGGCGTGGAATACCGCATGATGACGGTGAGATAGGCCCAGCTCCCCAACAGCCACACCATTATCAGGAATACGTCGAACCGCCGGTACCGGGCGTAAAAGAAG
>CAYXPO010000014.1:0-20974 GCA_964466925.1 uncultured Nitrospirales bacterium | reverse complement strand
GAAAAACGGAAGTACCAGGAAGGGGAGCGGCGCATTTCGACGAGCGAGGAGACAAAGCCGGGGGTGGTTTCAAAGCAGCGGGCCAGGCGGTTCATCAGGGGAAAAAGATGGTTTTCGGTTTGGGCCGCAATGAGCATCTCACTGTCGGGGCAGGCCACCATGGCCCAGGCGGCGATAATTTCGATTTCGGACGTCTTCCCAACGTCCCGCCCGTCGCAGTGGACTTTCCGAAGCGCGCGGGATTCGAGAGAGGGGCGCTGGTAGTCGCGGACGCTCCAGGGGTTTCCGCCAGAATCGCGCAAATACCGGGCGGCGAACCATTCACGGACTTGGAGACGGCGCCATTGTTCGGTTTCGCGCTTTTTAAGGGTCTTGCCGCTGGAACGGGGGGTGGTTTGTCTGGCGGACTTTTTCATGACTGGGCCTTTGGGTGCTGGACTGCTCCGTGAAACGGCCTTAATGGGGGCCGATGGGCCTCATGGAGAAAAAAACGGATGCGAAAAAACCGGTGGCGCTTCAGCGGCGGGAGGGGGATTGCGGAAGCCAGATGGTGACCGAGAGGGTTTTCCGTCCCCAGTTTATGGCTTCCTGATGGGTCTTGAAAAAGAGGTCTATGTGGCCGCCCTTGATCGCACCGCCGCGGTCTTCGACCCGGCCATATCCGTAACCGGGAATGTACATAACGGTGCCGAAGGGATAGTAGTGGGTGTCGGCGGCTATGGTGCCGTGTTTGGCCTGGACGCCTGTTGCGGTCTGGCCCACTTTCTTGGGCTTGCCCTTGTTGGGTCCGCTGGCAATGACCGCTTTCCCGCGCCAGTTCCGTTTCCAGTTGCAGCATTTGCCGCAGGCGCAGTACCCGGTGCAAAGGAGGGTCTTGATGATGCGTTTCCCCTGCGGCTCCTTGGCGCGGTGGGCGCATCCGGAACCCGCGAGGGCCAATAGCATCATGACCAATGCAACAGCGGTTATGCGTCTCATGCGGAGAGCATACCGTATTTCCCAAATTCGCCACCACTTTCCCCGCGCACATCTACTTTTTCTCCCGCAAGGAAGGGGGTGCGGACGGGGATGCGGCCTGGGCTTGAGCGCGCTGGAGCGATTCCTGATAGACGCGCTCCGCATTTTTTATGATGGGCTTGAAGGTATCCGCGAGACTGGCGGGGAGGGAATTGCCCGAACGCTCGAAGTGTTCTTCGAGTTCGGCAAGCACTTTGCGGATGCGCTCCATGGTTTTCCCCATGGCCTCAATGACGGGGAGCATGATTTTGAGGCGTTTCTCCGCCCCGGACTTTCCGGAAGGTTTTTCTGCTTCGGATTTCGCGGCGGCGTTCGCTTCGCCCGGCTTCTGTGCGGCAGGCTCGCTTTCCGCGGCATCCAGTTCCCGGACAAGCCGGTGGAGGAGGAGCGTTTCATATTTCAGATCGCGCACACGAAGCGCAAGAAAGGGCGTGTCGCGGAGCCCCCATTTCCGTTGGAGACCCTGGAAAGCGATCACAAGCCGCCGGCCAATCTCGTTCTCCGATTCGTTCATCCAGGATTCGTCCTGGGCCAAGTCATTCAAGTTCATGGATTGAGTTCCTGTGTTTTCAGGCTTCACCGCCTTCACTCATTAGCACGGGGAATTGCAGGAAAACGGGGATCGGGCGCCGGGGATCGGGTGTCGGAAAAGAGGCGCAAATAAAGGTTTTTTCGGGGCCATGCGTTCTTTCTCTTTTTTTCGGGGATGCACCGGCGCCAGACACGGCGTCTGGTTTGTTCCAGAAGATGGAAAATGAAGCCGCGGAAGCACTGTTTTGGCGGCGCGGGGTTTGTGCAAGGAATGTATAAAGCCTATACTGTTGGGAACAGCATACGGCGGTGGTGTCACCCCGGCATCCAGAAAATCAGGAGACAGTCTATGAGAGCGGTGGTTCGATGCAGGGTGGTGTGGCGCATTCTTCTGACGGGCGTGTTTCTGGGGTCCGCGGCACTGGTTTCCGGAGAAGAGCCGGACAAGCAATTCACCGCCATCGTGGTTTCCACCCTGAGCGAGACGGTGGACGGCAACACCACATTGGTGGCGTTGCTGCTTGCGTTCCCCGGAGCGGATGGGGCGATATCGCTGCGCGAAGCCATGACGGCGGCCAACAACACACCGGGCCGGGAAACCATCTCATTTCAGAACGGGCTTGCCGGAACCATACATTTGACGGGGCAGTTGCCCGCGCTCACGGATATAACCGGAGGCGTGGCCATTGATGGCGATGGGGTGATCACGCTGGACGGTTCGGCGCTGGGACCCGCGTCGCCCTGCATCAACATCGTTTCTCAACTCAATGAGATTCGCGGCCTTACCATTGTAAACAGTCCGGACGCGGCCATATTTATCTCAGGGCCGCTGGCGGCGTACAACACGGTGGAACGGTGTTTTCTCGGGACCAACGCGGCAAATGAGGCCGGCCTGGGCAACCGGACCGGTGTGACGATTTGCTGCGGGGCGCACACCAATCTGATTGGCGGCGCCACCACCGGCGCGCGCAATGTGATTTCGGGAAACACGTATGCGGGCATACTGATTGAAGGCGATGAACTTATCGCGAAACAGAACAATACCCACGGCAATACGATTATCGGGAATTTTATCGGAACCAATCCCGCGGGGAACGCGGCGGGACCCTGCAACGCCACCCTGCCCGGCGCGGCCCACGGCATAGTGATCTGTTGCGGGGCAAACCAGAATTTCGTGGGAAGCGGGGACGATGATACGCGGAACGTCATCTCGGGCAATTGCGGCCATGGCGTGCTTATTCGCGACACCGGCACGGACGGCAATCTTATATTGTACAATTTAATCGGCGTAAACGCGGCGGGCACGGCGGCGCTTCCCAATCAATCGGACGGGGTTTCGCTCCGGGCGGGCGCCAAGCAGAATTTCATCGGCGGCAGCGCGGCGGGCCTGGGCAACACGATTTCCGGGAACAATGGCTCCGGCATTTCGATCATGGACGCCGGGACCTCCACGAACCAGGTGCAGGGGAACCTTATTGGGTACAACCCCTCGGGCGCGTTTGGCATTGCGAATGCCCGGAAAGGCGTGTTGATCATGGGCGGCGCCTCCGGCAATTGGATTGGCGGCCCGGTGGTGGAAACCTTTGGGAACGTCATCGCGCACAGTGGCGAAGACGGCGTGTGGGTGTCCGGGGCAACCACGGTCAACAACCGGATTCAGCGCAATGAAATCAAGTTCAACAACTGGAAGGGGATTGCGCTGGACAGCGGGGCGAACGGCGGCATCACACCCCCGGTGATCACGGGGTTGTATCCGGTCCGGGGAACGACCGTGCCCAATTCCTCCGTGGAGTTTTTCGCAGACATCGGCGATGAGGGCGCGGCGTTGATTGGCACCACGCTCGCGGGCCCCACCGGAGCGTTTTCGGTGGACATCAACCTACGCTTCCATCTCGGGGAAAACCTGACAGCCCTGGTGACCAGCCCCACGGGCAATACCTCGGAGTTCAGCGCGCCCATTTTGATTACCGCCGAGGGAGAAGGCCAGACGGAAGGTGACGCATGCGGCACGTGGGCTGGATGCGCCACGGCCTGTCTGGGCGCGCCCGCCGCCGACAACGACCGCGACGGACTCACGGCCTGTGTCGAAGCATGCCTGTGCACCAGCGATGATTTGATGGACAGCGATGGCGACGGCATGCCCGATCTGTATGAATTGAATCACGGTCTGGACCCCACAACGAATGACGCGGACGGGGACCTCGATCACGACGGTTTGACGAATTTCGAGGAATACGTGCGGGGAACCCTGCCGGAGGATCCCCGCAGTCCCGCTTCGGGCGGCCTGTTTTATGTGGGGCCGGACGGTGTGGATGCCGCCGGGCACGGCACGCCGGCGCAGCCGTGGGCGACCATCGGCCATGCACTGCGTCAAACGTCGGCCACCAGCACGGCAAAAGTCCGCATAATGCTATACGCGGGCGTCTATGCGGAGCATGTAACCCTCAAGCCTTGGGTGACGCTGGCCGGGGCCAACGACGGCGTGGCGGAAATCACCGGCGCCATGACGGGCGCCAACAACAGCCGCCTCGAAGACATAACCCTGCGGGCGGGAAATGGCGATGCCGTGCTATTGGATATGAACAATGCGGCGATGCACCTGGCGCGGGTGACGTTCACGGGCGCAGGCGGACGGACGGAAACGGGGATTCTTGTGGCGGGAAACAATTCCGGCCATTCCGTGATAGAAAAATGCACCTTCCATTCGCTTGCAACGGGAATGGATATCGCGGATGCCATTCCGCTTGTCCGCCGGAACGTGTTTCAGAATATGTCGGGGTCCGCAATCCTCTTGCGCGCCCACGGGAAAGCGGCCTCCGGCTCTTTGGGCGATATCACCGACCCCACTGTGGGCTGCAACACCTTTGCGCTTTCCATCGAGGGGCCGGCGGTGGTGAACGAACGCACGGAAACCGTAAAGATGCAGCAAAATGATTGGGGCACCAACGATCCCGAAGAAATCGCCGGACGATTGGACGGCCCGTCGGATTATGAACCGTTCCTGGCCACGGGCGGCGGGGTATTGGCGGCCTCGTTGTTCTGCACGGTATGGGATGCCCAAACCCGTGCGGCGATTGTAAACGCCTCCGTGCGTGCAGGCACCTATGGGCCAGTCACTGAAAATGTGAATGGCGTGTATTCCTTTCCGGCGATTCCGGCGGGCAGTTATACGCTGCTGACCTCCGCGCCGAACCATGCGGAACACAGTCAAACCATCTTGGCGCAAGCGGGGCAAATGGTGTCCGTGGTGGCGCCGTTGGAACCGGAGGGGGGCGAGGAGGGGGAAGAAGGCGAGGGCGAAGGAGAAGGAGAAGGCGAAGGAGAGAAGCCCTGCGGATGCTCTGGGAATGCCGGCAAAACCAACGGCCTTGCAGGATTGTCGTTTGGAGACCTCCTGCTGACGGCCTCCGCGTCGGCGGCGCTCGTATTTGCCGCGAGCAGGAAAAAGCACCGCCCCAAAGGGGACCAAGAATAGGAAAGAGGCATCCGCGAGATCACCCGCATTGATTCTTTTTCCGCGCTTGGATATGCTTGTGTGCGGCAGCACGAGAAGCTGCGGTTTATGCTGGCGTTAACCGAGGGAGAAAAAACATGGGCGACAAAGGAAAGAGAGACAAAGGTCAGCGGGAAGCGCAAAAGAAGCCGAAACTTACGCTCATGGAAAAGCGGAAGAAAAAACAAGAGAAGAAGTCGGGGAAATAGCGCCCGCGTCTAGGGTTTGCCTGGCGTTGCGTCTGCGGAGGGAGGCACGGCTTCGCCCTCCGGAGGCCGGATTTCGAGGCGGATGGTGGAAATAAAACTGGGGCCGCCTTCGAGCACGGTGATTTTGAATCGTCCGTGTTCGATGATATCGCCTTTTTGCGGAATGCGGCGCGCGGCGTGCATCACCCAGCCTCCGACGGTTTCGACGGCCTCGTCGCTGATTTCGACGCCCGCGAATTCCGCGGCGTCTTTGAGCGGCATGCGGGCCTCAATCACATAGGTGCCCGGGCCGGTTTTCCGGATGGAGGGCGCTTCGTCGTCGTATTCATCGTGGATTTCACCGAAGATTTCCTCGAGAATGTCTTCCAGGGTGACGAGGCCGTCGGTGCCTCCGTACTCATCCATGACAATCGCCATGGATTGTTTCTCGTCCCGCATCGCCTGCAGCAGGTCGTCCAGGCGCAGGGTGTCCGTCACATGCATGACGGGCCGCACAAACCGCTGAATGCCGGTGTCTTCAGGATGTTCATCCTTCAAAATGTCAAAGGCATTGACGACCCCGATGATTTCGTCAACGGTGTCGCGGTAAATGGGGATGCGGGTGTAGCCGCAGTCCATGAGGAAGGCGCGGAGTTCATTGGTGGTGGCGTCCTCGGGAAAGGCCTGGATGTCAATCCGGGGCACCATGACCTCTTTGGCATAACGCTGCTGCAAATCCATCACGGAATGGATCATTTCCTTTTCCTCTTGCTCGATGGAACCGCGGTCGGCACTTTCATCAACGAGGATGCGCATGTCTTCGGGGGAGCGCATCAGCACCCGGACACCCTGCCGGTCGCCCTTCGCATACGCCAGAAATCGTTGGGAAACCCAGGCAATGGGCACCACGATGGGCGCAAAGAGGCGGTCGAAGAAATGGATCACCGGCGTAAAGGCGAGGGAAATACGGGTGGGGTGGGAACGGAACATGCTCTTGGGCACAATCTCCCCGAATATCAACACCGTGGGGGTGACAATAATCGAAGCCCACAGGGGCCCCCAGTCGCGCGTCAGGCGGGTTGCCGCAATGGTCGCCGCGATCATGGCGAGGTTCGTGCCCAGCAGCACCAGAATAATCATGCGGTCCGGGTGATTGAGGTAACCCAGCAGCCGTTTGGCGTGGGCGTGGTTTTTTTTCAACGCGAGGTGCCGGACCCGGATGGGATTACAGGAAACAAACCCCGTCTCATATCCCGCGAAAAAGGCGTTGAAGACGAGCGCCACCAGGAAAACCAGAATAAGAATGCCCGCGGAACTCATGCGTTGCCTCCTTTCCCCATTTCCTTGGGCGCCTGCATCCGGACACGGGCGATGCGTTTTCCCCAGACCTCTTCAATAACATACAACACCCCGTCATGTTTTATCTTGTCGCCGGGCGCGGGCACTTTGTCCGCCTGCTTCATTAAGAAGCCCGCCACCGTGGTATGTTCATCGTCCTCCACCGGTTTCCCGGTGAGTTGTTCGAGTTCATCCAGCGGCAGGCGCCCGTCGAGGCGGTAGACGCCGGGCTGGATTTCGGCATAGAGTTTTTTCGTTTCCCGGGCGTCCTCGCCCACATCGCCGACGACCTCGCGGATGGCGTCCTGCAGGGTGACGAGCCCTTCGGTGCCCCCGAACTCATCCACGACAATGGCGATATGGGCGCGCAGGCGCTGGGCGGTCTTGAGGAAGTCGGAGCAACTCATCATGTGGGGCACAAAATGGGCTTTGCGGACCAGCGGGCGGATGGGATCGTCAAAATGCTCGCAAATCACCTTGGGGAGCAAGTCCTTGGCAAACAGAATCCCGCAAATATGGTCCAAATCCCCCTCGCAGACCGGAACCCGGGCATATTCATGCGTCCGGAACTGTTCAAGGGCTTCGCGGACACTCGCCTCGGCGGGCAGCGTGACCATGTCCGGACGCGGCGTGAGCACTTCACGCACCGTGACGTCGCTGAATTTCATGATGCCCTGGATCATGAAGCGTTCGTCTTCTTCGATCACGCCGGTGGCCTCACCTTCGGAGAGTACGGAAAGGAATTCCTCGTCGGTCATGAAGGGGGCGGGACGCATCTGGCTGAACAGGGTGATTTTGAAGAGAAAGGCCACAAATTGGAGGATTATGGCGCGCAGGGGGGAAAGCAGCCGGTCTATGATGAAGATGGGAACGGCCGCGGCGCGCGCATAGGGTTCGCTGAAATAGACCACGGCGATTTTCGGGGTGATTTCGCCACAGAACAACAAGGCGGCGGTGCAGGAAAACACCGCCAAGGCATAGGAGGCCGCCGCAGGCAGGGGAAGACGGGCCTGGAAGGCCTGCTCGACCCGCCCGCCAAACACGACGCCCAAGCCGACGTTAACGACACAATTTCCCATCAAGATGGTGGTGAGCAGATCGCCAGGGTGCTCCATGAGCCGGGCCACCAGGCGGTCCAGCATCCGGGGGCTCTCGCGGAGGCTGCGCAGCCGCAATTGGTGAATGGAGAAAAAGGCGAGTTCCGCGGACGAGAAAAAGGCGGAACAAACCAGCAGGGCGGCCGTGGCACACCAGACCGCGGGGCTGAGAATGGCGCCCCAGCCGGCGGACGGGGGCACGGATTCCGCCGATTCCGCCGCGTATGCGCAGGCCGCCGCCAAACACAACCATGAAGGCGCGAAATGGGCGGCGAACCTGATTCGGAGCCGCTCTGTTATGTCAAGGTTGTTCATTGTGATGCTTCACCCGGCATGCGGAGGGCATGGTATGGCGTGGGAATGGCGGCGGGGCCGGCCCGCCCGGTCAGCAATGCCATGAAGACTCCACGTCCCGGAACAGATAGAAGGCCTGTTTTTCCTGCATGCGGCGCCGCCCGGCCGCGGAATCATGCTTGTAGCCCAGCAGATGCAGCAGGCCATGGCAAAACAGGAGGCGCACTTCATCATGCATGGCCCGGCGGTTGCCTTCACAATACCGTTCGACGGTTTCCAGGGAGATGACAATGTCCCCCAGCACCGGCCTCCCCTTTGCCTTGGCGGAGGCTTGCGAGAACGCCAATACATCCGTGGGGGCGTTTGTTCCGCGATACACCCGGTTCAGTTCTTGAATGCAGGGATCGTCGCACAATAACACGCTTAATTCCGCCTCTTCCATCCGGTTTTCACCCCGGCAGACGCGGTCGGCCAAAAAGGCCAGATGGTCCCGGCGGCAGATTCCCGATCCTTTGCGTGTGGAGTCGTTTCGCAGGTCCAGATGAATCATTCGACACCTCCCGTCATGGCTATTACGTTCGCGGCCTTGCCTGGTGTGGCTTCAGGATACGCCAAACGCGTGTGCAGATTCGACATAATTCTGCGCGAGACCACCTCGGCGATGGTATCCAACTGCTTGAGCGTCAGGTTGCAGTCGTCAAACTGGCGGTCCGCCGCGCGGGCCGCGATAATCTTGTCCACGAATTCCCGCACCCGTTCCTGATTGGCGTTCTTGATCGAGCGCACCCCCGATTCCACGGCGTCGCAGATCATCAGGATGGCGGTTTCGGGGCGTTGCGGTTTGGGGCCGGGATACCGGAAATCCTCTTCGCGGACATCGCCGTGTTTTTGCTGTTCAAGCGCCTGTTGATAGAAGAAGCCGATGCGGCAGGTTCCGTGATGTTCATAGATGCCGTCTATGATTGGAACGGGGAGGTGGAACTCCTGGGCCATTTCCGCCCCCTGGATGACATGGGCGGCGATGGCCCGCGCGCTCATGCGGGGCGAGAGTTCGTCATGGATGTTGTAGCCGTTTTGATTCTCGGAGTAGTATTCCGAGCGGAGCATTTTCCCGATGTCGTGATAATAGGCGCACACCCGCGCGAGCAATCCGTTCGCTCCGATGGCATCGGCCGCGGCTTCCGCCAGTTGCCCGAGCATCAGGCTGTGGGCGTACGTGGCGGGGGCTTTCATGGCCAACTGGCTCATGACCTCATTGTTCAGGTCGGAATACTCAAGCAATTGGATATCGGTGGTGATCTTGAAAAGACGTTCGAGCGGCGAAAGCAATCCCGGCACTATCAGCAGGCAGAGGAATCCATTCAGGCCAATCAGGGAGAGGCGGCGCAGCATGACTTCGCTCAGCAGCGAATCCGTGGCCAGGGATATCGCGGCGATGGTCAGCAGGCCCACGGCCATGGCCTTGAGGGAGGCGCCCGCCATGTCGCTGCGGCGGCGGACCTTGAATATGCTGAGCACGCCCGCCAGCGACATGGCGCTGCCCACCACCATCAACCGCCAATCATAGCCGTATTGGACCGAAACCAGCGCCGCGGTCAGGAAACTCATCATGGCGGCAAGGCGGATGTTGACCAGAATGGCGAAGAGGATGCCGGCCGCCGCGACGGGCAGAATGAAACCGGTCGGTTCGAAATAGGACACGATGCGCCCCGCGATCAGCATGGCGGTCATCAACAGCAGGGCCAGATTGATTTGGGTGTCGAGTTCTTCCGGTTCCATGCCCGGCGTCAGCGCGGCGGAACGATACAGGCAGAACAGGGTCAACACCACAAGAATGAAATGCGACACGGCGGTGCCGAGGACGCGCTGACTGGGTTTTTTCTCGTTCTGGAGCAGGCTCAGATAGGTTTTCACATCATTGCGGGATTGTTCCGTCCAGCGGCGTCCGCGGTCCTGGATAATTTCCCCCGCCTCGATTTTGCGCATCACGGGTTGCACGGTTTCCCGGGCGCGTTCCCGCGCGCCGGCCGTGTATACCGCGTCATACCGCAACGTGGGCGCCACGGCGGGTTTCGCCAAGGCCAGCGCCGCTTCGTGCAACTTGGCCCAGCCTTTGGGGTCTTCGGTGTCCCGCGCGGCCTGTTTCGCGGTATCCAGCAAATGCGCGCTCAGTTGTTCGACGGCCGTGGCCGGTTCCGGTACCTCCCCCCATTCCACCTCGCGGCTTACCTGTTGATCCGCCTCCGCGGCATCCCGCAGAATGATAATGTGGCGGGATGATTCCACCTGTTCGTCAAGACTGCGCACCCCGCGGGTCAAGATGTACTCGAGGCCCTCCATGGCCAAGTCGCTTAGACGGTCGGCGCTGGTGAACACCAAGCGCACCGGCCCTTCCGGCGAAAGGGAGAGCACCGGCTGTTCCGCTTCTTCGGGGGCGGGTTTGCCGCGTTTCGCGGGCGTGGCGGCGAATTGACGCTGGGGCAGCGAACGCAGGTCCGGGGTCAGCCATAAAGCGAGTACGGAAGGCTCCGGCAGGTCCGCCGCTTCGGGCGTGTTTTTAAGCTGGTCCACAAAAGCGGCCACCGTGCCGGTCACGATGGCGTCCACCGTCTGTCCGGAAGTGGAGGCGCGCAAGGCGTCCACGATGGCGTTTGAGATGGCTTCCCGTTGCGCATTCATCCATTCGATTTGTTTGCGCAGCGCGCGAAGTTGATTCTGCACCCGCTCCCGGTCCACGCCATAATAGGCGGGCACTTTGGCCATGGCCGCATCCCGCGCCTCCTTCGTGGCCGTCATGTCCACGCTCTCAAAATAGAAGTCCGCGCGGATTTCCGTTTCGGAAATTTTGGAGGTGTCAATGTCCTCGGGGATCATTTCATCGCGCTGCGGTTCACGAACCAGCATCAGGGTCATGAGGACCGCCGCGGCCGCGGCGGCGCCCAAACGGATGCGTTTTTTCCCGCTGGGGGTCATGGAAGGAGCGGATTCCGAACCCAGCCATTGGGCGAAGGAACCGGCATGAAGCCGTTTTGAGGAGGGATGCCCGATCATGCGCCCACCGCGCTCCCGCCGCCTTGGCGGCTGTCCGCCTCCGCGCCGTCCCTCAAGTCTGATTCATACGCATCCACTATGCGCTGCACCAAGGGATGCCGCACCACGTCATGCTTGGAGAGATGCACCATGCCGATGCCGGGAACGCCGCGCAGAATGCGGCGCGCCTCGACAAGCCCCGATTTCGTCCCCTTGGGAAGATCGATTTGGGTGATGTCGCCGGTAATCACCGCGCGGGAACCTTCCCCCAGCCGGGTCAGAAACATCAGCATTTGTTCCGAGGTGGTATTCTGCGCTTCATCCAGAATCACAAAGGCCTGTTCGAGGGTGCGTCCGCGCATAAAGGCCAACGGCGCCACTTCCACGCGTTCCTCGTCCATGAACCGGCGGACGCGCCCCATGTCCACCATCGAGTAGAGGGCGTCGTACAAGGGGCGCAAATAGGGATTGACCTTCTCTTCCAATCCGCCGGGAAGAAAGCCCAGATTTTCCCCGGCTTCCACGGCGGGCCGCGTAAGCACCAGGCGCTTCACCTGTTTGTTCATCAAAGACGACACCGCCGCCGCCATGGCGAGATACGTTTTCCCGGTGCCCGCGGGGCCAATCACCAGCGTCATGGGGGCGGAGAGAATGGTTTCGAGATAATGTTTCTGGCCCTGGGTGCGCGGGCGGATATGAATGTCTTCGCGAATCCCGGCGCCCTTTTCGGCCATCACCTCACTGCCGCCGTTGTGGCGCGTGCCATTGCGCGCGGCCGCCAACGCGTAATTCAAGTCGGACAAGGTGGGCACATGGCCGCCGCGCACGGCAGCCAGCATATCGCGCAGCACGCCCCTTACCATATGCGCGTCCCGTTCCTCACCGACAATGACTACTTTCGCGCCACGGTCCACAATGCGAACCTGGGCCTCGTCCTGAATACGCCGGCGCAACTCGCCGTTCCGGCCCAGCAGCTTGATGGCTTCATCCTGGTTGTTAAGAAGAATTTCGTGACTCAGGGCTGTTTTTCACTCCTCTGTTCGCCCTCTGTGCGCACACTCAACTCCCGGGGAATCCCCGTCTCGCCTTCGCTGCCCGAAGGCGCCGTTTTTCCGCCGGCGGACGGGGAGGGTTCGATCCGGAACACCGTTTCGCCCGGGCGCACCAGCTTCTTAATGCGGCGAATGGCTTTTTCGACTTCCACCGGGTCCGTATCAAGTTTCTCCACCTGCCCCTTGGCCGCGGCGATGGCGGTATGGAGATCGTTTACTTGTTGCTGCACCGCACGGACCGTCTCCTCGCTTTGACGAAAGCGATCATAGCGGCCGGAAAGATCGCGGTGGATCCAATAGCCGCCGGCCAGTGCTGCCGCCAGCGCCAAGGATAACCAATATAATTTCTGTCTTCGTGTCATACGGCTGATTAAAGGGGGAAGGCAGTGGGCCTCCCCCCTTCTTTAGTATACTCTTTTTTCTTATTTTACGCCATGGAAGGCCTCAATGCCAAGAAATTCCGCCTGGCCGCCCAATTCCTCTTCGATCCGCATCAATTGATTGTATTTCGCTATACGGTCGCTGCGGGAAGCGGAACCGGTCTTGATCTGGCCGGCGTTGATGGCCACGGCGATATCCGCGATGGTGGAGTCTTCCGTCTCGCCGCTGCGGTGGGAAATGACCGTGGTATAACCGGCCCGGTGGGCCATCTGACAGGTTTCGAGGGTTTCCGTCAGCGTGCCAATCTGGTTGACTTTCACCAGAATCGAGTTGGCCACCCCTTCATGGATGCCGCGGCCCAGGTATTCCATATTGGTGACAAATATGTCGTCGCCCACGATTTGAATCTTTTTACCAAGCTTCTTGGTCAGTTTCCCCCAGCCGTCCCAGTCGTTTTCATCCAAACCGTCCTCGATAGAGATCAACGGGTACTTGGCCACCCAGTCACTCCAGAATTCGATCAGGCTGTTCGAGGTTTTTTCGGGTTCCGCTTCCGCTTCCATTACATACCGGCCATTTTTATAGAACGCGCTGGCCGCCGGGTCCAGGGCGAGCCAGGCATCTTTTCCGGCTTCATACCCCGCCGTCTTGATGGCCTTCAAAATGACTTCGATGGCTTCCACGTTCGAGCGGAGATTCGGGGCGAAACCGCCCTCATCGCCCACGGAGGTATTGAGGCCCTGGCTCTTGAGGACTTTTTTCAACGCATGGAACACTTCGGCGCCCATGCGCAAGGCTTCTTTGAAGGTTTCCGCGCCCGCCGGGACAATCATGAATTCCTGGATGTCCACGTTGTTGTCGGCATGCTGGCCGCCATTGAGGATGTTCATCATGGGCACCGGAAGCGTATGGGCGTTTACGCCGCCAATATAGCGGTACAGCGGGATTTCCAAGGTCTGGGCGGCGGCTTTGGCCACGGCGAGCGACACGCCCAAAATGGCGTTCGCGCCCAGCTTGCTCTTGTTTTTCGTGCCATCGAGGGTCCGCAGCGTGCTATCCACTTCGCGCTGGTCCAGGGCGTCCATGCCCAGCAATTCTTGTCCTATTACCTCGTTGACATTGGTCACGGCCTGCGTCACGCCTTTGCCCAAATACCGCTTGGCGTCCCCGTCACGCAATTCAACCGCTTCATTTTCGCCCGTGGAGGCGCCGGAGGGCACCGCGGCCCGGCCAATTACGCCGGAGGCCAAAAACACATCCACTTCGACGGTGGGATTGCCTCGCGAATCGAGGATTTCCCGTGCTTGAATACCAGTGATTCTCGTCATTGTCTTCGCATTCCTTTTTCTGACTCGTTGGTTCCAGTGTAGCGCACCCGCGTGCGGGGAGCAAGACCTTTTTGCTTATCCCTTCCAGGGAAACAGGAAATCCCGGAATCCCCGGTTCAGGTAGTCGTCATTCGCATCATTATAGTCTATAACCCATTCTTTTGTATCCTCCCCGGCGGCACGGCGCGCATCCAAGGCGGCATATTTCCTCGACAGCATTTCATATCCGCTGGACACCAGCGTCATCAACGGCGCCACGGATAAAAACAGGAACACGGGCGGCACCAGACAGAACGCGGCCCACAGGACCGCATTCAGGGCCAACCCCGCCATGAAAAAGGGGTTATCGAGCACAAGCAAAGCACTTAATTTGACCGTGCTTGCCGCGCCGCCGTTCTTTTGCGCCAACGCGGGGAAAACCATCAGGGCCGTCAACCCGGTAAACATCAAACACCACAGCGCCACGGCGCTCAGGGTGTATCCCAGCCACGGCAGGGTGTTCCCCAATTGGCTTGGATAAAACCAAATGCTTACACTGAGACAAGACCCGGCGGCCAGATACGACAGGCCGATGCCCGAAGCGCGCCAGAAGTATTTTTTCAATCCGGTGAAAAAGGCGCCCACGGAGCCGTCCCGGGTGTCTATCAACTCTTTGATCATGTGCGCCAAGGCCGCGCATTCCACGGGCGCCATTACGCCCGCCATCACCACCGCCAACGGCGCGGCCACCATCAGCAGTACGCCCGGATCGCCGGTCAGTACCGCCGCATAGGCGAATGCGCCGGGAACCATCAGCGCCAGGGTGCACAGCACATTCACCAGCAAAAGCTTTCCCAGGTGGTCGTACACCACCCAGAAAGCCATTTTAATCGTTCGGCTCAGCATGACATGCAGGAAGCGCGTTCACAGCATGATGCGGACACGGCTGCGCTTCTTAAGCTCGTCCATCCAGGAGTTGAAGCGTTCATCCGCGTATTTTTCGCGCAGTTTCGGTTCAATCTCGGTGCGGGCCTCTTCATACGACAGCTGCCCCGCCTCTTCCTTTTTGTCCGCCTTCAAAAGCTGATACCCGTATTCCGTCTTGATCACCGGGCTGACACCGCCCTCCTCAAGATCAAAGGCCGCCGTTTCCAATTCGGCCACCAAATCGCCCCGGGAAATCCAGCCCACCATGCCGCCTTCGGCGGCGTCGGGGCCTTGTGAATACTGGCGCGCAAGGGCGGCAAAATCCGAACCTTGGAGCACTTCCTCGCGCAACGCCGCGATGCGCGCCTTGGTCCGGGCCTGCTCTTCGGGGGTGTTTCCGGCATTCAGGAAAATGCGCCGCACTTTCACCCGCTCCGCGCGGGAGAACTCGTCCTTGTGCGCCTGATAATACGCCTGCATCTCGGCTTCGGAAATCACGGCCTCTTTTTCAAAATCCTTGCGTTTCCGAAGCCCCATCGAGATGGCCAGGACCTGTTTGCGCAACCGCTCGCGGAAATCGCGCATGGTTTCGCCCGCTTCCGCGATCATCTTCAGAAACTCTTCATGCGTGCCATACTGCTTTTCAATTTTTTGAAGCCGTTCTTCAATGGCCTTGTCGTCAATTTTCAAGCCCGCCAATTCGGCCTGCCGGTATAAAATCTTGTACTCGATGGCCTGGTCCAGCGCTTCGCGCAGGGCTTTGTCCGCTTCGCGCCGAAACGTTTCCTCCGACGTGGCCTTGGCGCGCAGACTGGCCAGGAGCGGCGCGATTTCATCCACGATCTCGCTGTGGAGAATCACCTCCGGCCCCACCGCCGCCACCACGCCGTCCACCAAATCCGCCCGCGCGGCCCCGCCTGTCAGGGCCAGCAGGACCATCACGACCGCGATGCTATAATGTTTCATGGCTATGCGCCCTTCCGAAATGGGTTGGGAGAAAGCGGGAAATATTTGACGGTAGCATAGCACAACCCGTCCGCGCCCCACAAAACGTGCGCACCGGCTCCCGGCCGCCGCCGGGCCTTCCCGTTTGTTTGTACCGGGGCGCGGAACACGGTAGTATCTAGGCGGGTGAAGAAAGGAGCACCGGACCATGGCGAAGACGATGGAACAGTTGATGCAGGGCGCGTTGGATCAGCGGGCCTCCGATATTCATCTGAAGGTGGGGAATCCCCCGATCTACCGGATTGATGGCGCGTTGGTGCGTCTCGAGGACGATGTGCTGACGGAAGACTCCATGCAGACGTTGCTGCAGGCCATTGCGGAACCGGCGGACATCGCGAAATTCCAAAAGGTCATGGAGCTGGATATTTCCTACATGTACGAGGGAATCGCGCGGTTTCGCGTGAATGTCTGCCGCGACGACGGCAACACGCGGGTGGTGATGCGGTTGATCCCGCTGAAGATCAAGACGATTGAAGACCTTGGGTTGCCGGTGGTGATGAAGAAATTGTGCGCATTGAAAAACGGCCTGGTGCTGTTCACGGGGCCCACGGGGAGCGGCAAGTCCACCTCGCTGGCGGCGATGATCAATGAGATTAACGAAACGCGCCCCGATCATATCGTCACGATTGAGGACCCGCTCGAATTCGTGCACCAGGACAAACTGGGGATTGTCACCCAGCGCGAAATCGGGCATGACACGCTGTCGTTCGCCAATGCGCTGCGCGCCGCGCTGCGGCAGGACCCGGACATCATTCTAATCGGTGAAATGCGCGACGCGGAAACGGTGCGGACGGCGCTCGCCTCCGCGGAGACGGGCCACTTGGTGTTCAGCACGCTGCACACGGTGGACGCGGTGGAAACGCTGAACCGCGTGCTGGAGTTTTTCGAGCCGCATCAGCAACTGCAAATCCGCAAGCAGATGGCGAGCGTGCTGCGCGGGATCATCTCGCAACGCATTGTGCCGCTGGCGTCCGGCGTGGGCCGCACCGTGGCGGCGGAGATTCTGATCGGAACGCGGACCGTGCGCGACTTCATTGACCAGGGCAAGGCGTTCAAGGACATCGTGGCCCTGATCGAGGAGGGGAAGGATCAATGGGGCATGCAGACGTTTGATCAGGCGCTCTTTGATCTGTGGCAGGCAAAAACCATCACGGCGGAGACCGCGTTGCTCTTCGCCAGCAGCGCGAAGGACCTGAAATTGAAGATGCAGGGGCTGAGTGTCCGGTAAATGCGGCAAGACAAGGTTGACCACCCGCCATGTTGTTTACAGGGTTAATTATCGGCATGACGCTGTTAAGCGCCCCGGAGAACCTGCTGGGCAATCCGGGGTTTGAGGACCTTCTGGTGGATGCGCCCGCGCGCTGGGAGTGTTTTGTGGCCCCGCAGGAGGGGGCTTTCGGGCGATTGGACAACCACGCGTTCACCGGCGCGTATTCGGTGATGCTGCACACCCCCCTGCCGTATGCGAAAGAACCCTGCAACAACTGGAGCCAGAATGTCATCGGCGAGTTCGGGGAGAAAAAACTGGCGCTGCGCGGTTACCTGAAAACCCTGAATGCCACCGAGGCCGCGATCTGGGTGCAGTGCTGGAAGAAAGCGCCGTGGGGTGTGCTGTACGTGGCGAACAGCAGCCGGGACATGCCGGTCTACGGCACGCAGGACTGGAAACGGGTGGACATGACGTTTGATGTGCCGAAAGGCACGGATTTCCTGACCGTGCGGTGCGTTATTAAAGGCACGGGGACGGCATGGTTTGATGATCTGAGTTTGATCGAAACGGGTGAGGCGAAGGCCTCCCCCCCGCCTGAGGCCATGCCGCCAATGGGCGGCCCGGCTTCTCCCGCCGGCACATCCCCTTCCACGCCCGCGCCTCCCGCCGCCGGAACGGCGGATCAGAACAAGCTGACGGCGGTGGAGGATGAAGTGACGCGGTTGCGCAGGGCCAATGTGGCGCTGGCGGAAGCGCTGGACCGCATACAGGCCTCCAATCAGCACCTGATGCGGGAATTGGCCTCCCTGCGCGGGCAACTGAAGCAAGTGCAGGAAATGTCCGGCGGCGGCTCCGCCCCGGCGGCCCCTCCGGCCGCCGCGCCGTCATCCCAAAAAGGAACCACCGCGCCTCCCTTGGTGCCGCATGGCGCGGATTGGAGGAACCTTATCGAATGCAAATGAATTTGATGATTGCCATTTCCGTGTTGGCGGGATGCATCACGGCGGGGGCGGTGTGGCTGATCTGGGAATTGGCGCATACGCTTCGCCACCGGAAGAATACAAAGGCGGCTCAAGGCCCGGATGACACCGGACTCCTGGCCACCGCGAACAAACCGGAGCAGCGTCCGAAGTAATAACGGTCCGTCTCCGGGCACCCCGCTGTGGTATATGGAATAACCGAGAAACCGGAAACGGTGTTCTGCTCCGTTTCCGGCTTCCGCGCAAACCCCACGCAATAAGTATGAGTCCTGCAGCTTCACTACGCGCCGTGTTTCCACGGCCGTGGGGGTTCAACTATTTGCCTGATGCCGGACATTTACGAAGCAACAGATGTTTTTCACGGCATCACGACGAAAAGCAGTATAACACATTCGCTCCCGCATGGGTATCCTTTTTTCGGCGGCGCCGTGATCCGGGGGAAACGGCTATTTGAAGTAGTGTTTCCATCCGAGGCTGATCGCCACGGCATCGAAGTCGAACGAACGCTTCAGGGCGAAGTTATACCCCGCGTTCATGGACAGGGCGTCTTTTTTCCCCAGGGGGATGTCCACGCCCACGTTGGTGTTTATTCCAGGGACCTGCCATTTGTCCCGGAGTTTCAGGCTGAGGAAGTTCGTATGCTCGGTGAAACCGGCTTTGACTTTGACCCGGTAGCCCGCCCAAGTCTCCGTGAAGTGAAGGCCCACCCGGGGTTTTGTGTTTTTCACCATCTCCCACACACTGGCGTACTTTTTGCGTTCGGGCATGCCCCACGGATAGAAATCCGTGCACAACCCGAGATAAATGGCGGAGCGGTAAATCTCGAAATCCGTGCGGAAAATGGCCAGAAAAATGGAGCGATTCTCTTCTTCGGTGCGCACCTTGCCCGCCATGTATCCGAAATGGGCATAGACCGCCCAACGCTCGCCCAGGGTGCGGCCTATCGAGAAATCCGGGGTCCACAGCATGCCCTTGTCCCGCAATCCGCCCACGGTATTGGCATCTTTGAATCCCGGGGCGAACAGGCGCATCGCGGGATTATAGTACTTCTCGATGAGTTCTTCGCTTTTCATTTTCGGATAGACATTTATCAGCGACGGAAGAACAAACCAAGGGGAAGGGTGTTCGGGTTTCGGGGTTTCCTCCACAGCCTTTTCGGACGCCTCCTTAAGCAGTGGCGTGGTGTGTTCCGCTCCCTGGCCCTCCACCGCATCGGGAGAGGCCTTTTTCGCTTCCGGGGTTTCCAAGACGCTGGCAGGGCTCTTCTCCGGCCCCTCGGCCCCCGCAGGAAAAACCGTCATCATCACACAGGCGCACACCATGAGTGAAACCCCATACACGGGGGCCGGGTAAATCCAATTTGGGGTACATACACGGCCAACGATCAAAACAATGAGCGATGGAAACCGCCGCGCAAATATCATACTGCCTGTTTCCTCAGTCTATAGTGCATCTTCCACTGACACTCCCCAGTCCGGACTTTCGCCCAACTACATCCCAAGGCGAAACGTTTTTGAGCACGTGATAGAATAGGTCTGTGACGGCGGTATTGACATGGCCGCGTCGAGACGTATACAGTAGACCTTGTTCTATCGAACGCTCG
Organism: uncultured Nitrospirales bacterium; assembly: GCA_964466925.1. GTDB lineage: Bacteria > Hydrogenedentota > Hydrogenedentia > Hydrogenedentales > CAILVY01 > CAILVY01. The sequence continues at coordinate 1,521 of CAYXPO010000014.1, read as the reverse complement.
ATAGAACGTATCGTACTGGTTTGGGTGCCCGTTGTCAAATGAAAAATACGCATGCCGCAGAAGAACTGAGCGCCAGTGCCGAACGCATCGTGGATATCGCCATGGCGCTGTTTTCGGAACATGGGTATCATGGGGTATCCACGCGAGAAATGGCGGCGGCCACGGGGTTAAGCGTGGCGACGGTGCATCATCATGTGGGGACCAAGCACGATCTTTATGTGAAAGTCTATAAAAGCCTGCTTGCGGATGTGGAGGCGTTTTTTAACGAGGTATTCCGGCTCATCAGCACGGCGGATGTGCGTGATCCGGCGGTCCGGGACGAATTGCCATCCCGGCTGGTGGATACCTTTGTGGACCAAGTGGCCGGGAATCCGGTGCGGGCGCGGCTTTTGGTGCGGCATTGGCTGGACAGCGCGGAGGAGTTCGATTCGATAGAGGCGGAACTCTCGCTTCCGCTGTTCCGGAAGGTTTATGAAGTGCTGAATATGGCGAAAGAGGCGGGCATTATTCAGTTGAGCGTGGACCCGGGCCTGTTTATCCGCAGTTTTGAGTGGCTGGTGTATGGATATTTTGTGTCCGGGGGCTTTGATTGTGAACGATGGCGCAGCGACCCCTATCAGCCCGGGCAACTCACCGCCTTCAAGCATTTTGTCAAGGAATACCTGCGGCGCATGCTCGGCCTATGAGCGTTATCGGCTTTCGGGGCTCTTTTGCCTTGTTCGTACTGTAAGCAGGAGCGCCAACGCGGTGAACACCATCCACGCCACATCTTCCACGGCGGGACGGTTTGGATTGGAGGCGCCGGAACACGACCAGAGGGGCGGGTTTGCCCCCTCGCCCGAAAGATCGAGAATCACCCCCGCGCCACCGCCCTCCAGTGTCAATGCATCGCTGTACCAACGGTTTTCCGCGGGGGTAAACGTGAGTTCGACAGTCCGTTGTTCACCGGCGTTAAGACGGAACGTCGGGCTGCCTTCGATACTGAATGCGGAGCCTTCGAGTATTCGCGCATAGACCTTCAGCAAACCGCTTCCGGTATTCCGCACAACCACGCTCTTATGAGCGTGTGTTTTGAAGGAGGTGCGATCAAAAACCACGAGCGATCCGCCATCCGGGGTGACCGACAGTTTCCCTTCATTTTCCCCTTCCATTTCCCCTTCCGCTTGGCCTTCGATTACGCCCTCTCCTTCCAGCATTCCCTCAATATCACCTTCGAGTTGGCCCTCGAATAGTCCTTCAAGGACGCCTTCACCTTCCGGTTGCCCCTCTGGCTGGCCTTCCGCCGGTCCCTCGGTATCCCCTTCGGGTTGTCCCTCAAGTTGTCCTTCCAATACCCCTTCGCCTTCCGTCTGGCCCTCTGTCATGCCTTCGCCTTCAAGTTGCCCTTCAAGTTGCCCTTCAAGGATGCCTTCCCCTTCAGGCTGGCCCTCTATCATTCCCTCCCCTTCGGGTTGCCCCTCTACTGCTCCCTCCCCTTCGGGTTGCCCCTCTACTGCTCCCTCCCCTTCGGGTTGCCCCTCT
>CAYXPO010000013.1:0-21390 GCA_964466925.1 uncultured Nitrospirales bacterium | reverse complement strand
TATGTGGCCGCCCAGGCGGGTATTTTCAGCTTTTTCATCAACTGCATGACGGTGGACGTCAAAACGGGCTTTTGCATGGTGCCTGCGATTCCGGAAGCCTGGAACGTGAGCTTCCTGCACGGCCTTTTCGAGACCGGCAAGGATGGATTGCTGCACATCAGCAGCCAGGGCGCGGCACGGCTGGCATCGGCGGCGTTCGTGTGCTTTCTGCTGGGCCGAATTAGCGGAGCCCTGCTTTTGAAGAAGTTTTCCCCGCACAAAATCCTGGGCTTGTACGGAACGGCCAATGTCGTCGTTTGCCTTCTGGTTTTCGCCAACCTGGGATGGATTTCCGCCCTCAGCGTATTCCTCAGCTACTTCTTCATGTCCATCATGTTCCCGACCATTTTTGCCTTGGGCATTTTCGGGTTGGGCGACAAGACCAAGAAAGCTTCCGCGTTCCTTGTCATGGCCATCATGGGCGGGGCCATCCTGCCAAAGCTGATGGGGCACGTGGCCGATCAATATGATATGAGCCGCAGTTTCATCGTGCCGATGTGCTGTTTCGTATTCATCGCCTTCTTTGGCTATTGCTGGCCAAAACTGAGCGGTGTCAAGGATATGCAAATGATGAAAACCGCCGGCGGGCATTAAACGCGTATGAAACGGTTCATCGCCAAGCATTCCCCGTTGTTCATCCTGGCGGGATTATGCCTGATGATGGCCGTCATATCCTCGGATTTCCGCAGCATCAGCAATCTCCAGAGTGTGGCCTACCGAACCGCCGTCGTCGGCATAATCGCGGTCGGCGAACTTCTGGTCATTCTCACCGCCGGAATCGATCTTTCCGTGGGCAGCATTGCCGCGGTGTCCGGCGTTGTGGCCTGCCTCTCCATGAAGCTGTGGGGCTTTCCCATGCCCCTGGCCGTGCTTACCGGCGCGTTCGTGGGCGCCCTCTGCGGAACCTGCAACGGCGTATTGGTGGCCAAAGGCCGGATACCGCCGTTTATTGCCACCCTCGGCATGATGATGGCGGCGCGCGGGGCCACACTTATCCTCTCCGGCGGTGTCCCGGTATATGGGCAGGCGCCCTCCTTTGCCTGGCTCGGCGGCACGCGCGCGTGGTGGGTCCCCGTGATTATCACCCTTGCCATTACCCTGGTTTTTGCCGTGGTGCTCAATTGGACTCGCTTTGGCCGCGCCCTCTATGCCATTGGCGGCAATCTCAAGGCGGCGCGGTTGTCCGGCATAGGCGTGGACCGGGTGCGCATCGGCGCTTATATTATTTGCGGCATGCTGGCGGGTTTCGCGGGGGTCATGCTCGCCTCGCGCACCAGCGTGGCCACGCCCAACGCCGCGGAGATGTACGAACTTGACGCCATCGCGGGATGTGTCATCGGCGGAACCAGCCTGATGGGCGGGGAAGGCGGCGCGGTGGCCGCGCTGGCCGGCGCGCTGATCATGATGGTGCTGCGCAATTTCTGCAATCTCGAAGACATTGACGTCTACTGGCAGCAGGTCTTTGTCGGCGTGCTCGTGGTCTTGCTCGTCTATTACGACACCTTCCGCAAACGCCGCGCCGGGCTTATCAACGATTGACTACTGCAGCCCCGTGATGCCCCGCAACGTGGCCAGTTCCTGAGACGTGAGATAGCGCCATTCCCCCGGCCGCAAGCCGTTCACCTCAATATTCGCGAACGCGATGCGCCGCAGCCGTTTCACCGGATGCCCCACCGCCTCGCACATCCGTTTCACCTCGCGTTTCCGGCCTTCATGCAACACCAACCGCAGTTCGGTCGAATACGGTTCCGCCGCCAGCAGCGAGGCCTCCGCCGGGGCGGTCATGCCATCGTCCAACATCACCCCAAACGCCAATTGCTTCAGGGTTTCCTCCGACACCCGGCCCCGCACCCGCGCCCAGTACACTTTATTGATGCCATACCGGGGATGCATCAGACGGTTCGCCATTTCGCCATCGTTGGTCAGCAGCAACACGCCCTCCACATCCATGTCGAGCCGTCCGACGGGATATACCCGCGCACGAACCCCTTTCAGGCAATCCAGCACGGTTTTCCGGCCGAATTCATCGTGCGCGGAAGTCACCACCCCCGCCGGCTTGTTCAACACCAGATAGACCCGGTCGTCCATCGCGATGGGCCTGCCGTCAATGGTGACGGAATCCTGCCCGGGCTCAACGCTTTGCCCCACAGTGGCCACCGCGCCATTCACCACCACCCGCCCCTCTTCTATCAGGCGTTCACAGGCACGGCGGGAGGCCACCCCACATTCCGCCAGATATTTCTGAAGACGAACCAAGGGCTTAAACCATTTCCTGTAATTCTTCGACGCTCGGAAGTTCCTTCAGGCTTTTGAGACCGAATTGCACCAGAAATTCATCCGTGGTGCGGTACAATTTCGGGCGGCCCGGCAGGTCGGACACCCCCGCCACTTTGATCAACCGGCGATCCTGAAGCTGCTCAAACGCATGCGACACGCTCACCCCGCGGATCGCCTCCACGTCGGGCCGCGTCACGGGCTGTTTGTACGCAATGATGGCCAGGGTCTCCAGCAGCGCCTTCGACATCCGGTTGCTCTTCTTGATCTGGAACAGCCGCCGGATGAACGGCGCGTATTGCGGTTTCGACAGGAATTGATAACCGCCCGCAATCTCATGCAGCGAATACGGAATATCGTCGCGCTGTTCGAGTTCCTCCCGCAATTCCATCAAGAGCGTCGACACGATCTCGGGGTCCATGTCGCCCATCGCTTCCGCCAGCCGGCCCGCGCTCAACGGGCGGTCGCTCGCAAACAACAGCGCGTACAACGCCTGGCGCGACTCCTCCCGGCCCAGCATGCCGACCGGTTCCAGTTCCTCGGATTCCTGTTCTTCCGGCTCCCCGGATTCTGTCAAGTCCAATTCGTCCGTCATAATCACCTTGATAGCGTCATGCCCATGACATTCAATAAGGGCGCAATTTCGTCCATCATCTTCTTAAACTTGTCCGGGCGCAGCGACTGCTGCCCGTCGGAGACCGCCTCCGCCGGGCGCGGATGCACTTCCACGATGATCCCGTCGGCCCCCGCCGCCACCGACGCGCGCGCCATCGGCGTCACCAAGTCCCAATGCCCCGACGCATGGCTGGGATCAATAATCACCGGCAGGTGCGTGTATTTCTTCAACACCGGCACCGCCTGAATGTCCAGCGTGTTGCGCGTTTCCGTTTCAAACGTGCGGATGCCGCGTTCGCACATCACCACGTTCGGATTGCCTTCGGAAAGGATGTATTCCGCCGACATCAGAAACTCGTTAATTGTGGACATCATCCCGCGTTTGAGCAAAACGGGCATGGAGGTTTTTCCCACCGCCCGCAACAACCCGAAATTCTGCATGTTCCGCGCGCCGATCTGGAACATATCCGCGTAATCCATGACCACCGACACCTGCTCAATCGTCACCACCTCCGTCACCACCGGCAGCCCGTAGCGTGCGCCCGCTTCTTTTAACAGCCGCAACCCCTCCTCCTCCATTCCCTGAAAACTGTATGGCGACGTCCGCGGTTTATACGCCCCCCCCCGCAGCATGTTCGCCCCGGCCTCCTTCACCGCCGCCGCGATTTCCATGATCTGGTCCCGCGACTCCACCGCACACGGACCCGCCATCACGCAAAAATGACCCTTGCCTATCTTCACCGGGCCGCATTCCACGATACTGCTTTCCGCCTTCACCTCCCGGCCCGCCAGCTTAAACGGCTTCAAGATGGGAAACACCTGTTCCACATGCGGCAGCGCTTCCAGCGCCTGCAGCCGGTACTTGCCCCGCTCGTCGCCCACCGCCGCAATCACCGTACGCTTCTCCCCCACGATAATGTGGGCGTCATACCCCAATTCCTCGATTTTCGAGACGACAAAAGCAACGTCTTCCTGCTTCCGCGACGCCATTACAATAATCATGACAAGACCTTCCTTCTCCGGAAAAATGAGTCGTGTAGTATACCCCGCACCGGGCGATCAAAGCAAAACCGACGGCATGACGCACTATATACGACGTGTGAAAAAATCGGTGGCCGCAGGCGGAAATGTTCCGCCTTGCAGGGCGGCGGCGTATTGGCCGAGGGGCGGCGCACCGAAACGCTGGACGTAGTCCGCATCAATCCAAGTGGCAAAACTGGTTGCGTGGCGGATGCCGCGCTTGGCATAGGCCTCGGCATCGGCCCGGATTATGGCATCATGCCAAGGCAGCATGATGGCGGGACGTTTCCACCCTGAGAACCGCGACACATCGAGCCAGTACTCCAAGACTTGGGCGGTTTCTTTGCCAAATAGCGCCAAGTTGGCGTCGAGGATTTCGAGATAACCGGCATGCGATTTTGGTTCCGGAGGGTTCGTGGATAACGGCACATCCGGATCGGCAATGGACCGGTCATACACCCGTGCAATGGGTGCAAACTCCACAAACAACCCTTCATGCGGTTTCACCACCGCCGGTGGCGCCAGTGTTTTTCCATACGCGATGTGGCTGAGCATCGCTTTCGGGTCAAGATGCTTCCGCAATGAAACAATCATGGCATTCTCGATGAGGGTGGTCTGATCGCTGAAGCTCAATTCTTTGCATTTGGGACAATGGCACCCGTCAAAGCCGTCGTCGGGCCAATAGAAGTACCGGCCGGTGGTGGATTTCAAAATGCGGCCATACTCGACGGCCTTTTCCGCAATAATCACCAGCGCCCGCGCGGAGGACGGACAACACCCCATGTCTTGATTCCGCTGACCGGTCTCATCCACACGGAACATCTCTGAATCCTGATAATACAATTCGCGGGAAAGGAGTGTGCCCAGTGCATGCACCTCGTACTCCACCTGCACCCCCAGCCGCTGGCAGGCCCCCAGAAACTGCTGTCCCGCATCCGATTTCACAAAATCCACCAGCACATCCAGCCGCCGGGCGGCATGCAGCCCAATCGTCGTGATGCCCGCCTTCGCAGCGCGTTCCGGCCAATCTTTCAACGTCAAATCCCACGGATACAACACCACCCCGCATGTGAGAAACCGCTTTGGAGTCTCCGCCGCCTGTGTTTTTGTGGCAAGCAATGCTGCCGCCATCACGGCCAGCACCTCCCTGCGCGAAAATAAACGGTGGTCACCTATTATTTTGTGTTTTTGCATTCCTTTTCCTCCAACCTTCGGTGCAGCCCACCGGTAATGAGCGGAGGCGGCATCCAAGACGGTGTTCCTATTTGCTGAGAAAATTGTCACTCCCCAAGGGATGGCCCGTGTGCCCATTGTAACGAACCGCTTGAAGGATGCCTGTGTCACGGGCAATGGTTTTCAATAGATCGGCCCAATCCTTCGTCATCGGGCTTCTACCCCATTCTGTTCCGGCGGCGGTTGCCGCTTGGGCAGGCGCAGCACGAAGCGGGTATGGGGGCATGATGAATCAATTGCGAGTTCGCCGTGATGCGCTTCGGCGATGACCCGGGAAATGCTGAGTCCCAGTCCAAGCCCGCTTTGCACGGGTTTGGTGGTGAAAAAAGGGACAAACAAGTGGCCGGCAATGTCTTCGGGGATGCCCGGGCCGCTGTCTTCAACGGCGATTTCCACCCCATTTCCGGTGTCGATCACCATAATCCGGATCCATTTGGAGGACAGGTTTTTCAGCGCGTCAAAAGAATTGTTGAGCAGGTTGAGAAGGACTTGGCATATCTGAGACGGGCGGCATTCTATTGAAACGGCGGGAACAGGTTCTTCAACCTCCAAACAAATACCGTGCAACCGGAACCGTTCCTGGCACAGCACGAGAGTGTCTTCAATAATGGCGGCCATCGAAGCGGAGGCAAACGGCTCTTCCGAGGCGTCACGCGAGAGGGCCCGGAGCCCTTGAATGGTCTTTTTGATGCGGGCAATATTCCGTTGAATCATCGGCAGGAGCCTGCCGGAGAGTTCCCGTCCTTCCGCGGCGTCCGCGGTGCATGCTTCAAGCTGTTCAATGCAGCCCGCGATGATGGCCAGTGGATTATTGATTTCGTGCGCGATACCGGCGGCCATGGTGCCCAGCGAGGCAAGACGCGCGCTTTCGGCCAGTTTTGCGCGCTGCTCCGCAAGCAACCGTTCCGCGTGCACGCGCGCCGTGATGTCTTCGATAATGCCGTCGAAATAGGGTTTCCCGTTCGGATCGTGTTTCACGACCGCCGTGATCGATCCCCAAATGGTCCTTCCTTTGAGGGTCACCAGTTCAACTTCTTCGTTCTTGATAAACCCTTGGCGCAGCAGCTTGTTGGAAAGCTCATGCCGCTTCGATTCCGTTTTATACCGGCGCTCCACCCCCTGCTTGAACAGTTCAGCCTCGGAGTCCGCCTCGAACATGGCCACATGCGCCGGATTCATTTCCAAAAAGCGCCCCTCCGGCCCCGGCGTGGTGCGGTATACCCCGACGGGCAGATTGTTCACCAACTCCTGATACTTTTGCTTCTCCCGCAGGATTTCCTCCTCAGTGCGCGCGCGGCGCGCCACCTCCTCCGACAACGCTTCCTGTTGTGCGGCCAGCCGGTGTTTTGCCGCAAACAAGTCCACAATGGCGGTCAAAAACGCGGCCGCGATCATCACCAAACCCAGCCCGTTGCAGAAGTTGTCAAACACCTGGACCGCATGGTACCAGTCGTAGGACCGGATTTCATGAAGGAAGTCGAGCCATTTCAACACACGGGCAATCCGGAACCCCTGCGAGATTACGAGAAGCCCCACGCCACAGGCGAGAAGATGCATCACCCGGCGTTCCTGTTTTATTTTGAACAGAAGGTAGAGCAGGGCCGCCGCCATGACGGCGACCGCTGAGAAATCGCACAAGGCATTTATCCAGGGCACATTGCTCTTGAGGAGCCCCATGACAAAATCGGGCAGCGTCACAATAAAGACAACCCATGCCAATGAAAACTGCATGATAAAGCGCAGCCGTCTTTCCATCCGGCCCGGATCATCCTCTTTTAATCGAATCCCTTCTTCCAACCCAACATCGTGGCCCATGCGCCCTCCAAGTCCGGCTTCTCCATTTCGGAACCCACCCGGAGTTGTGCCCCACTCCGCCTCCGCGGGTTCCCGGTTGTTCCCCGGCTTTTTCCACGCAAGCCAAAACACACCGGATAACGTTTCAAACAGTATGCACCCATATCCCGAAAATTGCACATTTTCCCTGTGGCCCGGACACTTCGGAATAAATGTTGACACCACCCAGGCGTCTCTTTATGATAGGGCAGGCTTGTCCATGGGGAATAGGGTTGTTTCCTTACGGGGAAAGCAATGAGGAATGGAGGAGGGCCGTTATGAAGGCCATTTTCATTGTTGAAGATGAAACAGACATGCTGGACTTGATGACTAGCGCGTTGTCCTCGCTCGGGTACAAGGTGGCCACCGCGAACCGTTGCGCCGGCGCGCTTCAGAAAATCAAGAAGTGCGCTCCGGAGGTGGTCGTATTGGATGTAATGCTGCCGGATGGCGCGGGATATCAGGTTTCACGGGCCATCCGCGCGGACACCATCCTTTACAAGACGCCCATTCTGTATATGTCGGCCATGGGGGAGCAACCTGAAATAGAACATGCGCTCAAACAGGGCGGTGACGCCTATCTTGTAAAACCGTTCTCACTCAAGGATTTAGTGGCGCAATTCCAGCAAATGGAACTGCTCACGAGGAAAATTGAAGGACGGTGCCCGTTGACGGGATTGCATGGGTTGGAAGCCGTCAAGCGGGAAATGGACCATCGGCTCTTCCGAAATCAACCCTTCTCGCTCTGTTACCTCCATGTGGATTATTCTTGCTCCTTGATGTTCAACGAAAACCGGATGACAACGAACGAGATGGCCTCCCGGCTGGCGGAACTGCTCAAACGAACTATTCGCGGCAAGAATTTGTACGAAACATTCCTGGCCCATGCCGGTGAAGCACATTTCTTCGTACTTATGAACCACGGTGTGCTTTTAGACCACCCCGTATTCATAAATTTCTGTCAATCCGTACAGGACAATTTCAATCATGAGGTGTTGAGCCTCTACGATGAACGCGGGCGGCATGGCCGTGTGGGAGTATCCATGACCAACACCCATGCCGGTGAAAAAACAATGTCCCTTAAGATTCACATGATGACAAGCGAAAATTCGGGGTTTATAAATGCCGATGAAATGCTCCAGCAATTCAAGAACATAGCACGCCAAGGATGACGGTTCAACGATTCATCAAGAGCATCCCGCGGCTGTTCTCCACATGATGGTTCCCGCTGGCTTCGTCTGGGCATGATGGAACGCCTGAATAATCAAACAGGCTCACAATGGCCAACAGAACCAAGCCCGCCATCCAATAGCGCATGGAACTTGCAGAAGCGCTTCTCCGAAGATAGTCCCCAAATTGAATTGTCTTCATGCCTTTACCTTGAGTATTTCACCTCCCATTATACCAGAAGTATGTCTGCGGCGAGTGATTTTCCCCGGTACCGGAACTTTATAGGCTCCAACCTTCGCGGAAGGCGGGCTTCAAGAACTGGTTTGCTTCAGGGGCGTTGGCAAATTCCAATTTGGCGGCGTCCCAAGTCAGTTTCGCATCCGCGCGGATGGCTGCGGTTCCGAGCAACACGATCTCCGCGAGGGGTCCGGCGTAATTGAAATTTGATCCGGCGGGTTCGCCGCCTTTGCAGGCCTGCACCCATTCTTTGTAGTGACCCACAGACCGGGGGAGTGTTTTCGGCGGTTGTTTGTAGGCGTTCATGCGTGATTCGGGAAGTAATTGCGGGTCGCTGCCATAGCAACCGCACATCAATTTTCCCTTGTCGCCAATAAACAACACGCCGCCGTCATTGTCGCCCATTTTCCGGCCTAGTTCGAGTTCCTCAGGGCGGGGCGGCATCAGCCCGCCGTCGTACCAGTGCACCACGGCCGGCGGCATGCCTTCACGGGCGGGAAAGGTCCAACGCACCAAGGCCGCCGCAGTGGTGGTTTCCGGATGCACCTTCCCTCCGGGAATCTCCGTGCCCAAGGGGGTCGCGGCGGTATTCAATTTGACGGAGCTCGCTTCGACGGTAGCGGGAGGACCGAGCCGGAGCGCCCACACGACGGGGTCGAGCATGTGACAGCCCATGTCTCCAAGGGCGCCGCAGCCGAAGTCCCACCATCCGCGCCAGATAAAGGGCAAATACGCGGGATGATAGGGGCGGCTTGGCGCGGGACCCAGCCACAGGTCCCAATCCAGACCGGCGGGAATGGGCGGTGTATCCTTCGGGCGGTCGATCCCGTAAGGCCACCATCCGCCGGGCCGGTTGGTCCACGCGTGCACCTCGCGAACCGCCCCGATGGCGCCGTCCCAAATCCATTCGCATAACAGACGGATGTCTTCCTTCGCATGGCCCCAATTGCCCATTTGCGTGGCGATTTTGGCTGCCCGCGCCGCCTCGGTCATCGTGCGCGCCTCGACCAGCGAATGCGCGAGCGGTTTCTCGCAAAAGACGTGCTTGCCCTTTTTAATGGCGGCCATGGCGGCCACGGCGTGAATATGATCCGGCGTTGTAATCACCACCGCGTCAATATCATTACGCTCATCCAGCATGTGCCGGAAGTCTGCATACGAGGCGCATCCGCCCTTGGAATCGCCTTTATAATCGTAATAGTCATTCACCATTTTCCGTCCGGCTTCGCGCCCGGCGGCCCCGCGCCCCAGATAGGTCCCTTCTTCGTAAACATCGCACACCGCCACCACCCGCACGTCCTTGTCTTGTAGAAACGTTTGGAGATTATAGGTGCCCTGCCAGCCCACGCCGATGAATGCCATGTTAATCTTCTCACTGGGGGGAGTCTGGCCGAGGCCCAGGATGTGCGGCGGCACTACGGTAAACACCGCCGCCGCCGTTGTGCTTCCCAGAAAACCGCGCCGTGAAATAGGCTGGCCCTTTTGATCTGCTTTTCCCGCACCGTGCATGTTGTTCATACCCTGTCTCCCTGTTTTACCATGGCACCATCATTTGCACTCTCTTGCGCACCAGCGTACCCGCAGTCTATGGCAAGAATCAAGACCTGCGGGTCTGTCATTAACGCAAACAGGGTCCATGAACCATCCAAACAATAGAATGCCCAATCCCGCTACGGCATGAACTTATGCAAAAAGTCCAGGATGGTGGCGGACAGGTCCTTGCCGCCGTACATGGCGTCCCACGCGCCATGGCCCTCGCCGGGCAGGGGATAGAACCGGTAGGGGATTCCGAACTCCTCGCATTTGTCCCGTATCAGCAGGGCGGAAGTGAAGAAGGTGCCCGGCATGAAGTCGTTGGTGCCGTGCCAGATCATGATGGGCGGATCGGACGCGTCAAAAGAATCCGTGAAGTAGTCCGCACTGCCCCAGCAATCAATGATTGCCTGTGGCATGGAATCCACCCCCGGATTATTCTCCGGCGGCACGGGGAAGTCCGGGCCGTCATCCACATATTGCACCGGACTGCTCAACCCCGCCTCCAATGCCGCCACGGCCCCGGCCGATTCGCCGAACAGCGCTATGCGCCCCGGATCGACTTCATAGGCCGCGGCATTCGCGCGGACATACCGGAGGGCGGTCTTGGCATCCACAATGGCGGCGCGCACGGCTTCCGGCGATGGGAAATCGTATTTTGGGAAATCTTCGGCGGGCGGAGGCCCATCGCCCAGCAGCCGGTAATCAGTGAGGAAACACACGTATCCTTGGGCGGCCAGCCGGTCCGCCACGAGCAGAAGATCATCGTCCGCGCGCGAACCTCCGGTGAATCCTCCCCCATGTATCATCACCACGGCCGGTTTTAGGATTCCGGGCAGGTCATTCGGCGCCAGCAGGTCGAAATGCAAAGGTTTGATCTGGTATTCGCCCTCTGTTTCCGCTTTGGAAACGTACCCGGAGCCATAGGTTAGATTCGTGGCATAGGTTACGTTGGGGGAAAACTTGCGGGGACAGCCCGGGCAAAGGCTCAAGATACACCAGAGCACGAGCAGACGCGTTGACGCCCAGAACAAACCCATGTTGACCGAATGTATCATTTTGGGTTTTCCTTATGCTCCCCACTATACCACCTCATGGAAATGCGCACAAGCCCGAGAGTCAGCGCAGAGGTTCTATTTGCCTTGTTACGGCGGTGGAGTATGCGGTTCAAATCGGCCCACGGGAAAACCTTGGGCATAAGAGACCACGAAGCAGCCGTTTGCGGTTGTATAGCGCACCGACTCGTCCCGGCATTCAAAATCACCGTTGCCTTTCCGGCGCGCCGCGGCGGGGCCGCCGGGAAGGAGAAATTCATCGGCGAAACGCTGAAGAATAAGGGTACGGTCACCCAGCGAGTGCCCACAGTTCTTGAGCACCGCGCCGTCCACGTCCGCCTTGGCAACAAAGTGCGGCATGACCTCCAGTCCGGCGCGCCGCAGGTTTTCCACCATCTCTTTGGCGTCTTCCACGGGACATGACTCATCTTCTTCTCCGTGCACCACGATGACCTTGGCCGTGTTCCCCAAGCGCTTCATCATTTCGGCATGGGAGGGGAAACCCACATAACGAAGCGCCTGGTCATCGGGGGTCAGATAGCGTTTGCTTTGGGGGTCCCGGCCGTATCCGGCGTTCAGGCGGGTTCGTCCGGGCAGGCCAAAGGCGATGTCGTCCGCGAGCTTCGCCATTCCACTCAAGTCAATGATACAGGCAAAGGTCCTGGGGGCGAGCTTGTTGACCATCAACGACACATTTCCGCCGCCGGAACCTCCCGACGCATATATACGTGCATGGTCAAAGGGTTTTCCGAGGGTTTCGAGGCCATGCCAGACAAAATACAGGCCGCGCAGGGCATCGAGCGCCTGATACCAGCCAAAATCATAGGGGGGGTCCTTTTCGGCGTCATAGGGACCGCTCTGCACGTAGTCCACGCCAATAACCACCACGTTGTACCGCCCGGCGAGGACACCGGGATCAGGGGCGCCCTGAAATTTCGTGCCACCCCAGTTATGCAGGCTCAACATGAGGCCGGTGCCGGGTTGTACGCCGTCCACCTTCCCTTGGGGATACCGTACATAAGCGGTGATGGTTCGCGGACCCGGCCGCCAAGGCCATTCCTGCGCGGGGATCACGACGTCGCCATTGTCGTTGGGCAGAATCGGCCCCTGCTCCGCGCACGCCGCGGAGAAGTTTATTGCAACACATGGAAACACTATCCAGAAAAGAGACATGGCCCTCTTCGGCTCCTGTACTCCACTTTATGTCATGATGATGCGCGATTAAGCTTTTCAAGCGCTATTTTAACAGTTCGTGAACCGCCGCCAACGCCGCGGCGTAGTCCGGCTGGTGGGTGATCTCCCGGACATATTCGACGTGGCGCAGGATGCCGCCGCCATCCACGACGAACACCGCGCGGGCATCCAGCCGGAGTTCCTTGATGTGAACGCCGTAGGCCGTGCCGAAGGCCATCGCGCGGTGATCGGAGAGTGTCTGCATGGCCTTGACGCCGGCCGCGCCGCACCAGCGCGCTTGTGCAAAGGGCAGGTCGGCGCTGACCGTGTAGCCAACCACCTTTCCGTCCAAGGCATCCAGTTGTTCATTGAACTTGCGCGCTTCCATGTCGCATACCGGCGTATCCAGCGACGGCACGGAGATAATCAACCGCACGTTGCCTGCGGAGTCCCGCAGCGTGACGGGCGACAAATCATTCGCCAGCAGATCGAAGTCCGGCGCCTTGTCGCCCACCTTGAGCTTGGGTCCAATCGCTGTTAAAGGATTGCCTTGAAATGTAACATCGCCCGGTCGTTCCATGCCCAATCTCCTTTCACTTGTACGAAAATGGTTTCTTCACTACACATGCGCTATTCGTTACGGCTGCGCGGTCACAGGCGGCGCAAGCGCTTTGATGCAGGTCTTCAACGTATTGGCCGCGGGCAAGGCACGATCCGTGAGCATTTCCGGGGCGCCCTCGCCCAGCAGGGCCTGCGCGAAATGGCCCGGCGTGATTACCCACGACGTGCCCAAATATCCCAACACTTTTCCGGTGGCGTCGTTCTTGGCGTATTCCACCATTCGCAACCCCGCCTTTTCCTCTTTCCAGCCCGAAGGCCAGACCCGGAATCCTTTTTCAATGAACAAATCGATGGAGGGATAATATTCCTGTGCACTGTAATGCCAATCGCAAATCACAATGTCCTTGGGGATCAGGTCTATAGCATCCGCCGTTTTCTTGTCACTCGCTTCCCAACCCTTCCCCATGTTGGCCGCCGAGGCCTCCAATAACCGATCACCCCACATCAGCATGGTCTACTTTCGCTCATCGACAATATGCCGGTGCAATTGACCCACCGCATGCGCAAACAGATCCGCCGGGGCCTTTCCCGCACAACGCGGACACTTTGGGCTGGCAAAGGTCTGTACTTCGTCCATGCCGACATGAAACGCCTCCGCCTCAAACGCGGCGGCGATTTCATCCATCAGATCAAACACTATCGGATAGATATCAGGATGGAGAGGGCACCAATTCTTAAGCGTTTTGGCACGTTTGGCCTCGGGGAGATCAGGAACTTCCTCAAATTCCGGATGCACGGTCATCAACGGGAAAACCATGTTTCCATTCACCCACGATTGATGGCCCAGGCATCAGTTTACGGGACAAAAGGACGCAAACTGATTTGGTGCGTGGAAGGCAAACTGATTTTTGATATACTAATCGGTAGTGTTGCACACTTTTAGCATTCATGAGGGCTTAACCAGGAAACAGGAGTGATTTTCATGCAACAGGATATGATTTTTCCTGAGATGCGCCTTTCTGATTCGTTGGTTCGTGATCTGCTACGGCAAAATCCATGGTGGCAGGGGAGTTCACTGCCCGTACTTCCAAAAACACGCCGGCATCTCGTACATGACATCAAACGCCGGCTCGCCTCTCACCTTGCTCCTATTGTCGTGGTCAGGGGTCCCAGGCAAACAGGAAAAACCACTGCTCAATTGCAGGTATTGCAGGACTTTCTTGAATCCGGAATTCCGCCCGCGTGCATTTTTCGCGTACAGTGTGACGACCTTCCAGAGTTGATCAAGTTAAGCGAGCCCATCCTCCGGTTGGTGGACTGGTTTGAAGATGCAATCTTGAAATGCAAATTAAATGATGCGGCGCAAAAAGGGCTGAAAACGTATCTCTTTCTGGATGAAGTTCAGAATCTTCCCAACTGGGCGGACCAGCTTAAATTTTTGGTAGACACGTCCACTACACAAGTGGTTGTTACCGGTAGTTCGGCGCTTCGGATAGGATTGGGCCGGGACAGCCTTGCGGGGCGAATTACGCCCATTGAGACCGGATTGCTATCGCTAACAGAGATAGCCCAATTTTATGCTGCGTCGCTGGGTCCTCCTTTTCTTCCCGATAATGGATTGGAGCCCCTAACCAGAAGAGAATTTTGGCAGGATCTTGCCGCTCACGGCAAAAAAATCTCCCGAGAACGGGATGCCATTTTTTCCCGGTTTTCCGAAGTTGGCGGTTATCCACTGGTGCACAAATCTTCCGGCACGCCATGGAGCCAATTGGCGGACCAATTAAATGAAACTGTTGTCAAGCGTGTCATTCACCATGATCTCCGTGTAGGTGAACGTGGCAGGAAAAGGGATGCTCCGCTGCTTGAAGAAGTATTCCGTCTTGCCTGCCGATATGCCGGGCAGGCCCCCAGTCCCCGGGTATTGGCGCGTGAGGTCCAGCGCGCATTGACCGCGAATGTCGGAGAGCAAAGAATCACCCATTACCTCCGTTTTCTTGGCGACACACTTCTTTTGCGGCTCATTGAACCTCTGGAGATTCGCCTGAAGAAACGGCGTGGAAACCTGAAGTTGTGCCTGGCCGACCACGGGTTGCGTGCAAGTTGGCTGCAAGAAATAATCCCGTT
The DNA here is from genome assembly GCA_964466925.1 of uncultured Nitrospirales bacterium. Lineage (GTDB taxonomy): Bacteria > Hydrogenedentota > Hydrogenedentia > Hydrogenedentales > CAILVY01 > CAILVY01. The sequence goes on along the minus strand of CAYXPO010000013.1, from coordinate 6,523 downwards.
GTATCCGCCGGCGCTCGATATCAATCCACATTTGACTTCACTTTCGGGGCATATCGCGGAAAGTGTGACCGGGGCGTTGCTCTGCACCATCAACTCCCTCGATATCGCCCATCTTCCCGAGCGTGAAGGAGAAGCGGAAGTTGATTATGTATTAACCATTGGAACCAGGCGAATTCCCATCGAAGTCAAATATCAGCGCCGAATAGACCCGTTGAGAGATACGGAGGGATTGCGAACTTTCATGGAAAAGACCGCCAATAACGCCTTCTTTGGAATCCTTGTTACCCAAGATGACAACGATATCTCCATCGATCCGCGAATCATTACCGTGCCCTTGTCCACCTTGATGCTATTACGGTGACTATTACACATCCTGATCCGCAAAATGGACATGCCCGCTCAATGCGCTTTATGCCTCTCCAGCGAGAGATTTTTTGATTGACGGACCGTATTTGTGTAAATCCGACAGGCGCGACAACTATACGTATTTCGCAAGGAGTTCCTCGTAACGGTGCTTGAAGGTTTCGTAGGCGTCCGGGGTGATGGGGACGCGGTCTTTGATGTAGGGGTTGCCGGAGGGCCGGGCGTAAAGATTGACAGGATAGCCTTTTTCCGTGGCGTAGGTTTTGAAAAAATCCACGGCGTTCGGGCAGGTGTACACCAGTTCGTTGGTGTCTTCCTGGGCTTCCATGGCGCCGTCCAGATCGCCCGCCACGAAACGGTCCAGCATGGCGCGGATGATTTGCGGGTTGACCGAGGTCCCCTGGCCGATACAGGCGCGCGCGCCCGCCGCGAGCGCGGCGTAGAACACCGTTTCCGCGCCAGCGATAAATCCGAAGTTCTTGTCCTTCACCGCGCGGATGAGATTGAACATGTATTCGCCGTCGTTCGTGGAGACTTTCATCCCCATCAGGTTTTCGATGTCCGCCAAACGCGCGATGGACTGCGGCGTAACGCAATACTCCGCAAGGGTGCCGGGCGGCTGGTAGATTAACACGGGAATAGCGACGGAGGCGCAAATTTCCTCGAAATAGCGCAGGAGAAAATCATCCATGGCCTCGCCCGGATTGGGAACCAGCCCTTCCGGAATCGTGTGCACGATGCCGTCCGCCCCCAAATCCTGCGCAAAGCGGCTTAATTCGACGGCCTGCTGTTTGTACAGCAGGGGGTCGGGCCGTTTGTCGTAATTACGGTCCCAAATGCCGCTGCATCCGATCAGCACGGCGCCTTTTCCTTTCAGATGTGCGCAGGCATTCCGGGCAATTTGCTTGGCGTCGTCCAGGCTGAAGCAATACATCTGCCCCATGCCGGACCGGATAAAGAACGCACTGATGGATTCCGATTCCAGCATGAAATCGAGCAGGCGGCGCTGTCCCGCGTCATCCAAAGAACCATCATCCTGAAACACCGTGAACGTAGGTGCGATGCACCCATAAACATACCCGGGCACTTCCATTTGCGCGTCCTTTTCTGGTTGGTGTATGACCGAATTCATCCATGCACATCCGTCAGGCGGCGGGGCGTATCACAGAGGCTTCCTGCCTGAACGGCTTGTCCTTCTCGAGCAGCCATTGCAAGTCTTCTTCCAGCACTTGGCGTACCACCGCGTCATCCATCCCGATGTGATCGGAATTATACCAAGTAACTTGCTTGGGTTCACGGGCGGCCTGTTGCAGGGCTTCCGCGGCGGGCGGAGCCACCAGTTGATCCTTGCGGCCGTTTTGAAACAACACCGGCGTGGGGGCGATTTGGTCCGCATAGCGAATGGGATCGGCCGGGCGCATAATGAACCCAACAAGGGTTTTGGCAATGGGAAACAGCCAGCCGGGGGCGGCTTTCTTAAACCCGTTCACAATTACCGGAGCATCCAGCAGCTTGTTGATATCCCCGCCGCCATACACCAGCACGGAAGCGCGGATGCGCTTGTCAAAGGCCGTCAAGGTGCTGCCGGTGATGGCGCCGTAGCTCGCGCCCACCAGATAAATCCGCCGGGGATCAATCTCGGGGCGGTTCTCAAGATAATCCATCAACCGGCGCGCGTCATTGATGGTTTTATGCGGGCGCGCCCGAAACGCCGCCGCGTGCGCCAACGGGTTCTTGGTCCTGATTTTGCGCTCCCCCTGCATATGCTGATCGAAGCAGGCCATGGCGAATCCCGCCGCATTGAACGGCGTGGTGATTTCATCCAGGAATTCCTTATGCTGTCCGATGCCGTGCAGAAAAAGGATCAACGGAAGCTTTCCCGAATACTTCAGCGGAAGGGTCATCAACGTGGGCACCGGATCGCCGCCCTCTCCGTCGAAATAGAACTTGATGCGCGTATACCCGTCTGTATCCACGGTTTCCGCCACCCGCGCATTCAACGGGGCCTTGGGATCGTATCCGCTGAAATAGCGGGCATCCGCCACCATTTTCCACAACACGAGCGCCAAAACGAGCACCCCCAACACAACGCCGGCAATTTTCAGGGCTTTTCGCATGATGTGTTTTGTATCCTTTTCGTGGACGAAACCTGGGTGAAAGGAAGGCAGGTTTGTAGCATATAAGACTCGCCGGGCACGCTTCAAGTTTCGCGTCTGCGCCTATTGCTGACAACCGGGCTAATTGTGCTACAAACACTCTGTAGAATTGCCCCTGTATTGCGGTATGATAGGGAAAAGTGAAGGAGGACCGTGTAATGAAAGGCCGTTTTATTCTGGGCATGAGTGCCATCATGGTCATGGGCGCGTTGTGCGCGGGGTGCGGCGCAAAACCCGTCACACAGGAGCCGGGGAAAGCGCCTCAAACCGCCAAGCCGCGCATTGCACTTATCATGAAATCACTGGCCAATGAGTTTTTCCTGACCATGGAAAATGGCGCCAAAAAGCATCATGCTGCACATGCCGCCGAGTATGACCTGATCGCGGAAGGCATCAAGGACGAACTGGACGTGAGCCGCCAGGTGCAACTGGTCGAACAGATGATTGCCCAGCGGATGTCGGCCATCATCATCGCCCCGGCGGATTCCAAGGCCTTGGTGCCGGTGTGCAAGCGCGCCATGGATGCGGGGATCACCGTCGTCAACATTGACAACAAGTTCGACGACGCCGTGCTGGCGGACAAGCAGGTGCGCATCCCCTTTGTGGGTCCCGACAACCGCAAGGGGGCCCGGCTCTGCGCGGAGTATCTGGCCCAACAGCTTGCGCCGGGGGACCCCGTGGCGATTCTGGAAGGCATTCCCTCGGCCTACAACGGCATTCAGCGCAAGCTCGGGTTTATGGACGCCATCAAGGCCGCCGGATTGAACGTGGTGGCCTCTCAGGTCGGGGATTGGGAAATGAACAAGGCCAATCAGGTGGTCTCCGCCATGATCACCGAACATCCCGAACTCAAGGCGATTTTGTGCGCGAATGACAGCATGGCGCTGGGCACGGCCGCCGCCCTGCGTTCGGCGGGAAAACTGGCTTCGGTGAAAGTTATCGGCTATGACGGCATCAGCGCGGTGCGCGAGTTGATCGCCAAGGGGGAAATGCTGGCCACCATCGAGCAGCATGCCGATCAACTCGCCGTGTTCGGCATCGAATATGCCCTGGAGATGCTCAAGACCAGGCAGGCGCCCGCCGACCGGGAAACCCCGGTGGATTTGATCACCCAGGACAACGCCAAGTAACCCCATGAAATCTTCCGGTAATTATAGACGGCTCTTGGCGGATTATGTGGGCCTCAGCGCGGTGCTGGCGGGCATGATCCTGTTTTTCGGACTGCAAACCGAGTACTTTTTCAGCTTCACCACATTCCGCACCATCGCCAATCAGATTCCGGATGCCGTGATCATCGCGGTGGGCATGACCTATGTGTTGATTATCGCGGGGATTGACTTGTCCGTCGGTTCCATTTTGGCTTTGGGCGCGGCGGTGTTGGGCGTGTGCCTGGTCAAGGGGGGATTTCCCCTGTGGCTGTCCGTGGCCGCCTGCGTGGGCGTGGGCCTGGCCTGCGGGGCCGTCAACGGCTTCATGACCATTCAATGGCAGCTCCCTTCCTTTATTGTGACGCTGGGCATGATGGAAGCCGCCCGCGGCGGAGCCTATCTGGTCACCCATTCCAAGACGCAATACATCTCCGGCATTGAACGGATTTACGAAACCAACATCGCGGGGTTGTCCCTGCCGTTCCTCCTGGCCATCGCGGTGGCCGCGGCCGCGCAGATTATACTCTCCGGGACGGTGTTTGGGCGCCATATGTTCGCGGTGGGCGCCAATGAGGAATCGGCGCGGTTGTCGGGCATCCCGGTGCGGCGGGTGAAGTTGATCGTGTTCATGATCAGCGGCGGGCTGGCCGCCCTGGCCGCGGTGATTCATTGTTCACGGCTGACGGCGGCCGACCCCAATTCCGGCGCGGGATACGAACTGCAGGCCATCGCGGCGGTGGTTATCGGCGGCACCAGCCTCATGGGGGGGCGCGGGTCGGTAATCAACACCTTCTTCGGCGTGGTCATCATCGCCGTGCTGGAAAACGGGCTGGTGCAAATCGGCGCGCAGGAACCCATCAAGCGGCTGGTCACGGGTGCCGTGATTGTCATCGCCGTGATTGTGGATTATTACCGGCACCGGTTGCGGACCCAAGACTAATAGACCTTATATCTCACGCTCCCAGAATCCCCTCTTCACCATCCGTGGCTCACCCCCTTCGCATCCCAGCACTTCTTCGTCCGTGTTCCGTCCATGTTCGTCCGTGCCTCTCTCACACCTATGATTTGGGTGACAGCGAAAATGTTCCGTCCGCAATAGCGAACGGGCCGTGTTGCCGCCCGGAATCCTCGAGGATCATCACATAGCCGTACATGGTTCCGGAAAGACGGCCTTGGGCGTCAAATTCGCCGACAAAACTGGCCAGCAGGATTGCCTTGCCGAGATCACAATCCAATCGAAACTGCACTTTTTTGTCCGTTTTACGCCATAGGACGACATTCCCCAGACGGACACTGTTCCCGTCGCCTTCCAGCACGATGATATTCTCCGCGGACACGCGGGTATTGCCGGAGCCCTGGGTAAGCACGCATTGGGCTTCCCCCTTTTCCATGGGAAGCGGAACACGGGCGTTGGTCATGGCGGCGGACAATTGAACATCCGATTCCTGGGGCTTTCCCGTGCCGAGTTCCACAGTGAATGACCACGGCTGCCGTCCCTGGAATATTTTGTCGCGTATTCCGCCGCCGCATCCGGCAAGAGACACTACGGCAAGAGAAACGGCAAGCACTACCCATTTGACACCCGCGCGCATAATCCGGCCCCTCCTGGGTTTTGATGCCATGGTAGAACCAAGATGGTAATTTGTCAATAGCCGTGGAAATTAGAACCGGAATCCGGTCATGAGGTGAAGCCGGCCGCTGCCTTGATCCTTGTCGGGGTTGATGGCGAAACCGTAATCCACGCGGATCGGCCCAAGGCGCGGCACATCCACGCCGAACCCGAGGCCGACGCTGCACTTGATGTCGTTGGGGCGAATATCCTGGAAGTATTCCCACACGCCGCCCGCGTCAAAGAAGGTGTATACGCGGAGCGCCTTGGTAATCTTGTATTTCAACTCCAAATTCCCCACCCCGCGCACATTGCCGCCTTGGGCGAATTTGCTGCCCCACGCGATTTTGTGGCCCCAGTACCACAGGTTGTATTCACGGGCCTTGGGGCCAATGTCGCGGAAATCATAGCCGCGCACGGTGGTGGCGCCGCCCGCGAACAAGCGGTCCTGCAACGGCACATAGTCGCTGTCCAAGTACGGGGTTACAAATCCTTCGCGCATGCGCAGGGAGAGCACAAACTTCTTCTCATCGCCGAACCCTTTGTACCACGTGCTGTCATGCTCGACTTTCCAGAAATTGTAGGTGCCGCCAAAGCCCGCGATTTCCGTGCTGAGCAAATGCCGCGACCCGCTGCTGGGATCGCGGTTGTTATCCAGCGTATTGCGCTCGATTTGCCATGTGGTGCTGATGTTGATCGAGTCGTCCTGCTGCCGCGCGATATCCTCGTGCAGGAACCATGCATCCTCGAGTCCGCTCAGGTTTTCCTGGGAAATGCGCAGGCTCGCGCGCACGGTGACATAGGGGGAAAGCTGCTTGCCCACGCGAATCTGCCCGCCCAGTTCATTTTCCGTGTAATCCGCCCCGCCTTTCACTTTGTACGAATCATTGAATATATCGCCGCCGACGGCCAGCGGATACCCCAGGAATTCCGGTTCGGTGAAACTCAGGTTGTAGTTGTTATGGACCTGGCCGACGTTCAGCTTGAGCGACAAGTCCTGCCCCGCGCCGGAGAATTTCGGCCAATTGGCGATGTCGAAATTGCTCAGGTGCACTTCGGTGAACCCGCCCACGCCTTCTTCCGTACTATAGCCCGCGCCGAAATTGAATGTTCCGGTCTTGCCTTCTTTTACATCCACCACCATGTCTTTGAACAGATCGTTGTCCTCGATATCCGCAAGGGTAAGCCGGGTTTCATCAAAATACTGGGTATTGTCCAGACGGCGCTTGCTGGCGTTTCGCATGGCC
>CAYXPO010000012.1:12932-21423 GCA_964466925.1 uncultured Nitrospirales bacterium | reverse complement strand
CGTTTCTCTATTAGCCGCTATTGGGCGGGGCGCAAATCTTTCAAGACAAGCTGCACCGAAGTTTCATCCCGCCATGTATTGAATTGCGGGGTGAAGGCGATATCCATGACCTTGGGGATGTCTTCCGTATAGTAGCGTTCGGCCATGTTGAACCCGATGGCGGAGAGCAGCGCATCTCCCTGGCGGAGGGTCATGCCCAGATGCCGTTCGCGGTATACGCGGGTGGATTGCGGCACCAGTTCCACGCCGGCGGCGCAAAAAAGCGGTGCGGGATTCTGGTGGCCGGTGGGTTCGAGGCATTCCAAGAGCTTCACCAAGCCGCTATCTACTTGGCTCAGGGCCACCACGGCGTCAATGTCCAAATCCAGGGCGAGTTCGCCTTCGCCCAACTGCCGGAGCGCTTCCGCTTCAAAGGCCTCCCGGAAGGCTTGGATATTCTTCTCCAGAAGGGTCAACCCGGCGGCGGAACGATGGCCTCCGAAGCGTTCGATCAGCCCCTGACAGGCCGACAAGGCGTCCATCATATCGAATCCCGGCCCGCTCCGCGCGGAACCCCGGCCCACGCCTTCGTCATCAATGGAAATCATTACGCACGGGCGGTTGAAGTCGCTTTGCAGGTGGGAGGCCACAATGCCGATAACGCCCGCGTGCCATCCGCGCCGGGCCAGGACAATCCCGCGGTGATGACGCATAAAATAGGCGTCGAGTTCTTCCACGGCCTCTTCGTAAATCGCGCGTTCGATGGCGCGCCGTTCTTCATTCGCCGCATTGAGCGCGCGGGCGGTGGCGGAGGCTTCCTCCGGGCATTCCGCCAACAACAGTTTCAGCGCCAGCGCGCCGTCATCGAGGCGCCCGGCGGCGTTCAACCGGGGTCCCAACTGGAAGCAAATCTTCTCCGAAGAGACTTCCCGCAGGCTCAGGTTGGCTTCCGCCGCCAGTTTGGCCAGGCCGGTGCGCTCATATTTCGCCATGTGCCGAAGCCCCAAGGAAACAATCACCCGGTTTTCCCGGCGCAATGGCACAATATCCGCCACAGTGCCCAAGGCCACAATATCCAGATCATTGGGGGTGCCGTTCAGGGCGCAAGCCAGTTTGAAGGCCACGCCCGCCCCGCACAGGAAGTATCCCGGATGGGAAGGGGATTCCCGTTTCGGATTCAGCACGGCCACCGCGTCAGGGAGCGTATTCTCAATGGCATGATGATCGGTGATAATGAGGTCCACCCCGAGTTCGCGGGCGCGGCGGGCGGCCTCGTGCGCGCTGATGCCGTTGTCCACCGTGATGATCAGGGAAACCCCGTCCGCATGCGCGGTTTCCACACGCTCCGCATTCAGTCCATACCCTTCGGTGAGGCGCAGGGGCATTCCATGGCTAATCCGGGCCAGGCCGTAACGCCGCAATCCGGCAAGAAGCACCGCCGTGGCGGCGATGCCGTCCACGTCATAATCGCCAAAGATGAGCACATGCTCATTGCGGTCCCGTGCCTTTGCAATGCGTTCCACGGCGTTGCGCATATCCGTCAGCAAATACGGATCGGAGAGCTGATCGAGGGACGGGTATAAAAACCGGCGGGCGTCTTCCGGTGTTTCCACGCCGCGCAACAGCAGCACTTGGGCAATCACCGGGGGCATGGCCACCGCCTCGGCCAGTGCGCGCACCTTCGCCCGGTCCACTTCGGCGATGCGCCAGGTATAACGGGGACGCGGCGTGCTCACAACCGCTCCCGCGCCAGACGCACTATTTCAGCCACCACTTCGTCCTGGGTCATGCGGGTGGTGTCCACGAGCACCGCGTCTTCGGCCCGGCGCAACGGGGAATCCAGCCGGTTTTTGCTTTGTTCGTCCCGTTCATGGATTTCGGCGGCCAGTTGGGCGCGGTCCACAGTCATGCCTTTGGCCTCCAATTCCAAGGCCCGGCGTTGCGCGCGCGCTTCAATCGAGGCATCAAGGTAAATTTTACAGCGGGCCTTCGGAAACACCACGGTTCCGATGTCCCGGCCTTCGGCCACCGTAGGGGCGCGTTCGCCAAAACGCCGCTGCAGTTCCACAAGATGCCGGCGCACGGCGGAGTTCTGGTCCAGCTTATAAATCACCCGTGTCACTTCCGGCGTGCGAATGACCTGGGTGACGTCGTGGTCATTCACCAGCACCCGTTGACCGGATTCAGTCTCCGATATCTCAAGTTCCATTCCTTGGGTGGATTCCGCCAAAGCGTCCGGATCATCGAGCGGAATGCCCTGATGCAACGCCCACCACGTTGCAGCGCGGTACATGGCGCCGGTGTCCAGGAAGGCAAAACCGAGGGATTTGGCCACGCGCTTGGCGCAGGAACTCTTTCCCGCGCCGGCGGGTCCGTCAATGGCGACAATCTGGGTTGCTTCGCTCATGAATCACCTGCATGGTTGGAATACCGGAGTATGCGTGGAGGGGTATCCTCCCGCCGCCTCATCGTATCATGAGGGGTTAGCGCCGCTCAATGGCGCCGCGCGGATCGCGTGCGTAGGTCACAATGGAATCATTGGAATCCTCGGCGATGCAAACACCGAAGGCCCCCCCCCGTTGGCCCGACCCGACCAGATGCGGCCAGGCATAGAGTTGCACTCCCTCGGTGAAGCGGCCCGTGGCCTGAACCCCTTCCTCCGCCGCCCCGGCAATCATGTAATCCGGCAGGGAGACCATGTATTCATCCCAGAGGCGGTCCCGTATTTTTTCCAACTGCGCCTTGAACTCGGCGCTCCGCTTCCGGGTGTCTACGGCGCGCGCCTGTTTGTTTTCGATATTGCGCTTCATCAACTTCACGTACCGCTCATTCACCTTGCGGCGGAACGTTTCACTGCCGGTGGCGTTGCGCCCCGCCGCCAGCAACTGGTCCAATACCTCCACACGGGAACAGGAAGCCTTGGCGCGCTGAAGAATGGCGTTGCGCGCTTTCGCGCTCTGCAATTGGTCCATCCGATCTTCCACCTCGTGTCCAAGGACCGCGCGTTTTTGATTCAGTTCCTCCATGCGCGCAAGCAGGGCGCGTACAATCTCCAGGAAATCCTGTTGCGTGAGCGTTTTACGCTGCATGCGGCGGCCCAGTTCCACCACCGTCTCCCGCTCCTCGAAAAGATCGCGGTCAATCGTGGCTTCGGCCGCCAGATGCATCAATTCCCGCTGCATCTCCTCCAAAATCTCCTGAATCTCCGCATTGGAGGCCGGTTCGGTTTCTTCTTTGTGCGGTTGCAGCTTTTCCTCGCTCAACCGGACCAGGGTCTTGGCCCCCACCATCAGACGGTCCACAAACGCGATGCGGTGCTGCAGCCGGTGGATTTTCTGCATCTGATCGCTTATCCCCTCGTCGCCCAGCAGATACACCAGCACGCTGCCCGCGCACTCGTCCGCCTCCCGATCAATAATCACCAGCATCTGCTGGAGATGGTCCATGCGCTGGCGCACTTTGGAGGCATTGGACAGCATCCGCACCGCCTCCTGCGAGAGCACTTCGCCGTAATCCTGGCAGGTGAATCCGCGCCGCAGCACCACCGAAAGGGGCCGCCGGTCGGTATGCCGGAACAGACCGGCCTCAACGCATTCCGAGACATGGACTTCCCCCCCCTGAATTTCCTGGCCCACGTGTATGTTCCGGGCCATTAGCAGGCCGCCCAACACCACCCCGCGAATCCGGAGTTCACGGGAGGCAAACACCATTCGGGGTTCTTGCATGTTGAGGCATTCAATGCAGCTTTCCTTGGAAATCACCAAGGCTTGATTGAGAATGTTGGCCGCGCGCACATCGCCCCGGCGCGCAATCACCGCCCCGGAAATATTGTCTAGCACTTCACATGCCCCGGAAACGGCCAGATTTCCCAGCAACAGGCCGTTCACATGACAATTTCCGCTTTCAATGGCGGCGGCGCATTCGGCGGGCAGTCCGTCAACGAGTTTGGCGTCGCCGCGGTGCTGTAAAACGGGTCCCCGGGTGGAGAGGTCTATGCCCGCGAATATTTTTATGTCCCGCACCTGGGCATGCCGGAGATCATCCGGCGTGAAAATCGCGATGCGCTGGCCCACATTGGGCATGTCCGCAGCCGGGGCCTGGCTTTCCCGAAGCTTATGGAGCTGGGCCATGTACGGCGTCAGGCATTCGATGGGGCGCGCATACCGGGCTTTCTGGGCGCTGCGCTGCATGAACGCCCATGCATTGAACAGCACATCCAGTTCATCGCGCAGCAGTTGTTCGAGATGGCCGTCCACCAATTCCTGGATTAGCATGCGCAACAAAGGTTGCTGGCGCCGCCCCGCCGTTTCCACAACGCGGGGGGCGGCTTCCTGAAGCCAGCGCGCACAGGCGGTCTGGAGCGCCGCACAGTCCTCCGCATGTTCTTCAGACGCTTGATGCATCTCACGCCACATCGCGCACAACACAATATCTTCCAGCGAGACATTTACTAGTTTGTCCGCGGACAAGGACGCCATATAATGTGCCAGGCTGTCGAACATTATGGTCCGCCCCCCGTGGATTGTTGAAGGATGGCGGCGGGATACGGCGGGCGGAGTATGCCCCGCTCGGTGATGATGCCCGAAATAAGCCCGGCGGGTGTCACATCAAACGCCGGGGAATAAACGTCCACGCCTTCGGGGGCGGTTCGTTTTCCAAAGCCTTCTGTGACCTCTTTGGGTTCCCGCAGTTCTATCGGAATCTGACGGCCGCTTTCCAGGTTCAGATCAAAGGTGGAAAACGGCGCGGCCACATAAAACGGAATCTGATGCGCGCGGGCGAGCACGGCCACGCCATACGTGCCGATTTTGTTCGCGGTGTCGCCATTGGCGGCGATGCGGTCCGCGCCCACAATCACCAAGTGCACACGGCCTTCGCGCATGACCTGCGCCGCCGTGTTGTCGCAAATCAAGGTGACGGGAATGCCCGCCTGAACCAATTCCCACGCGGTAAGCCGCGCCCCCTGAAGCAAGGGGCGGGTTTCGTCCGCGAAGACATGAAAGCGGCGGCCCAGTTCCCAGGCGCGGAACATGGGGGCGAGGGCCGTTCCATATTCACCTGTGGCCAACCCCCCCGCATTGCAGTGGGTCAACACCCCGCCGTCCGCCGGGATCAGGGGCGCGCCAAATTCGCCAATCGCGCGGCACGAGGCGATTTCCTCCGCATAAATGGCCTGTGCTTCCGCCTCCAGGCGCGCCAGGAGTTCCGCATGGGCCATGGACGGCGCACCGGTTTCGGCCACCCGTTTCATCCGGTCCAGCGCCCAGAACAGGTTCACCGCCGTGGGGCGCGAGGTGGCGAGATAGGCGGCGGATTCCCGCACGGCCGCCACCACCCCCGGCACATCCCTGGTTTTTTTCTCCCGGAGTCCCACCAAAACGCCGAAGGCCGCGCAAATGCCGATAAGCGGCGCGCCGCGCACGCGCAATACTTTGATGGCTTCCCACACATCCGCAAGCGCGGGCAATTCGATGTAGTTCACTTCATTCGGGAGAAGCGTCTGATCGATGATACGCAGCGTACTGTCTCGCCATTGCAGTGCTTGCATCGTCACGCGCGGTTCCTTTTGCCTTGATGGCAAGATGCTATCGAATATTGGGGGCAAAAGCAATGTTTTTCTAGAGCAACCGCCCCAGCATCCATTCCCCCCGGTCTTCGTGCAGGCGCACCATGCGCATCTGATTCCCGAGCGCATCACGTGCAGCGGCGCCCACGCGTATATAATTCCCCGTATAGCCGGTCCAGTAGTCCCCAACCTGTTCCTCGAACAGGACCTCCACCGTGCGCCCCAGATGCGCGGCATGGAAACGGGCGGTCTTTTCGCCACTAATGCGATGCAGTTGCTGACTGCGGCGTTGCGCCACCGCCGGCGGGACTTTTTCGCGGATGCGGCACGCGGGCGTTCCGGGGCGTTCCGAATACTTGAAGATATGGGCAAAGAATAGGGGGCTGTCCCGCAACAGGCTTGTGCTTTGCGCGAAATCGTCTTCCGTCTCGCCCGGAAACCCCACCATTAAATCGGTGCCGATACCGATCCCCGGCACGTGCTCATGGGCCTGTTGAACGAAATCGAGAAATGCCTCGCGGGTGTACTTGCGTTTCATGGCTTCGAGAATGCGGTTGGAACCCGATTGCGCCGGAATGTGGAGGAAGGGAACCAAGGGGTGGCCGGGGTCGTTCATCCAATCAAAGAGCGATTCCGGGAGGGTGGCCGGCTCAAGGGAACTGATGCGCAAGCGCTTTAGGCCGCGGAGTTCGCCCACGGCGGACACCACGTCGTGTATGGTTTTTCCCGAGTATTCATACGTTCCGAGATTAACGCCGGTAAGCACGATTTCCTTGGCCCCGCGCCGGATAAGTTCGCGCGCTTCCTCCAGCAGGTTATGAAGTTCGCGCGAGCGAACCCTGCCGCGCGCAAAAGGGATGATGCAGAAGCTGCACATGGCGTTGCAGCCGTCCTGGATTTTGAGGTTCGCGCGCCGCCGCGGGAACGATGGACGGTCCGCGGCATGCGGCACGTGAAGCGAAAAATTCTCACGGGAGATCGTCTCACAAACGATCTTGGGAACGGAGTGTTTGTGCAGCGGCATGTAATCCAGCAGATGCATCTTTTCTTGGTTGCCCAGAATCAAGTCAACGCCGGGGATGCGCGCGATGGTCTCCGCGGCCCGTTGTGAATAGCAGCCGATGACGGCGGTAACCGCCTCCGGATTGGCGCGGATGAACTGGCGGATGAGTTTTCGTGACTTGGCATCGGCTTCACGGGTGACGGTGCAGGTATGGATGATGCCGAGATCGGCCGGTTCGCCGAAGGGGACAATATCATAGCCGGCCTCCGCGAGATACTCGGCGAGCAGGGCGGATTCCGCCTGATTGAGCCGGCATCCAAGGGTATGAATGGAAGCGCGCATGGCGTTAAAAGGCGGCGGCCTGCCTGAGTATCCAGCGGGTGAGCAGGCGGACCCCGAAACCATTGGCGGAGTTTTCAGCCCAATAGGGGATGTGCTTGACGCCGTAGGCCGTGGCGGCGATGTCAATGTGCGCCCACGGGACATCGCCCGTAAACCGCTTTAGAAAACAGCCGCCCACAATCGTGCTGGCTTCTCGCGGCGGGCCGATATTGCATATATCGGCATGCACGCCCTCGATGAGCTTGTCGTAGTCTTCCCACAACGGCAAACGCCAGAGACGTTCTCCGCAGTCATTGCCCAGTTGAATCAATTCTTCCGCCAGCCGGTCATGGGTGCCGAGGATCGCGGCCGCGAAATGCCCCAGGGCCACTTTGGCGCCGCCGGTCAGTGTGGCGATATCCACCAGGAAATCGGGGCGGTACTTGTCCACGGTGAAGGCGAGGGCGTCCGCGAGAATCAAACGGCCTTCCGCGTCGGTGTTGTTTACCTCGATGGAGACGCCGTTATAGGCGCGCACAATGTCGCCGGGGCGTTGCGCGCCGGCCCCGGTCTTGTTTTCGCACACCGGCGCCACCCCCACGACGTTAACGACCGGTTTCAGTTCCACGATGTTCATCAGCGTACAGATCACGGCCGCCGCCCCGCACATGTCGTATTTCATCTCGTGCATGCCGTCCGCTTCTTTGATGCTGATGCCGCCGGCGTCGAACGTAATGCCCTTGCCCACCAAGGCCAGAGTTCTTTTCGCCTCGGGATGGCGGTAATGCAAAAGAATGAGCTTGGGGGGCTGGGAGCTGCCCTGGGCCACCCCCAGAAAGGCGTTCATGCCGAGCGAGGCGATTTGGGTCTTGTCCAGCACCGTGCATTCACAGCAATCCTCCCTGGCCACCCCTTGGGCGAATTCGGCCAGTTTGACGGGAGTGAGTTCATTGGCCGGCGTGTTGCCGAGGTGGCGCGCGCCATTCACCCCGGCGCAAACGAGGGCCGCCAATTCACAGTCCTCTTGCACACTCTGCGTATCGTCGCCGTCCGGAAGAATGACGGTAAACTGTTGAATTTTTTCGGGAGCGGGCGAGGAATCCGCCGGATTTTTATACACGGAAAATTCGTACTGACTGAGGCAGATGCCTTCCAGAAACGCGCTGGCGGGCAATGCGCCGAAACAGGTCCAGTCCAAATACACGTGTCTCATCCGCTGCTGTTGAAGCGCCAATCCGGCCTTGCCGGCGCCGCGCCGGACAATTTCGGCGGTGCAGGCTTTCGGCTTTCCGAATCCCGTCAGCAGAATGCCGTCATACGGACCGTCCGCCACGGGCAGCCACAGGCATTCTTGCGCTTTTCCTGTAAAGGCCCTTTTGCCCCACGCCGCGTGCAGCATGGACTGACTGGCGGGGCCGAGCGATAGTTCTTCCGGCGGGGTTTCGTTTTCCCACACCGGCATCACAAGGCAGGAACCGCTTCCATCAAACACACACTCGCTTTGCCGCACAACGTCCACATGCATGGTGACACACTCCTTATGAGGCAATGCCGTTATTCGGGGAACGCCAGCCGGAATCCTTCTCCCATCACGATGGCCTTGTCCACCACGGGCACGCGGC